>JAFOAB010000200.1 GCA_017382555.1 Clostridia bacterium | reverse complement strand
ATGTAAAAAAGAGAATTTTATAGAAAAACTCAAAAATTGAGTTTTTCTTACCTTAGATAAACGTTTTAAGAACATTGAAACCATTGTGTTTTCAATGTTTTTTCTCTTTTTTACGGTCCGGACTTTTTTTACATCCCCTTTTAATTACTGATGATATGTTTGCACGACCTGAGCCACAAGATCCTTCAGCGCCTTATCCTCGCCATCGTAGGCAATCCTCATAAGCTCGCGAAGGTCACAAAGGAACTTATCCGTATCGAACGGGATGGGGGAGCCGATATGTATGAGGTGGTTCGGCGTGGTGCGCATACCCTCCTCGGACATCAGCTTTTCCTCAAACAGCTTCTCGCCGGGGCGCAGACCCGTGTACTCGATCTTGATATCCACGTCGGGCTTGAGGCCGGAGAGACGGATGAGATTTCTTGCAAGCGTGTCTATCTTAACAGGCTCACCCATATCCAGCACGAATATCTCGCCGCCGTTTGCATACGTACCCGCCTGCAGAACAAGGGACACAGCCTCGGGAATCGTCATAAAATAGCGTATGATATCGGGGTGTGTAACTGTAACGGGGCCACCCTTTGCAATCTGCTCCTTAAAGCGCGGAACAACGGAGCCGTTGCTTCCAAGCACGTTACCGAATCGCACGGCAACGAATTCCGTTTTCGGTGCAACGTCGCTCTGCACTGCGCCTGCCTGTGCCGTATGGCAGCCGAGGGGCGCAATCTCGTGTGCCTTGCCCTCCCTTATCTTTCTGTCAAATGACTGGATTATCATCTCACAAAGACGCTTGGAGGCGCCCATTATGTTTGTGGGGTTTACCGCCTTATCCGTGGAGATAAGCACGAAGCGCTTTGTGCCGTGCTTCATAGCCGCATATGCGGTCTTGTACGTGCCGATGGCGTTGTTCTTTATCGACTCGCAGGGGCTGTCCTCCATCAGCGGTACGTGCTTATGTGCCGCCGCGTGGTACACGACCTCGGGCTTATACCTTGCGAATACCTGCTCTATCCTCTTGCTGTCGCGCACAGAGCCGATAAGCACCTCAAGATCAAGCTCGGGATACTTATCCCTCAGCTCGATGCCGATGGCGTGTGCATTGTTTTCGTAAATATCAAAAACGATAAGCTGCTTCGGCTCGCGCTCCGCGATCTGACGGCACAGCTCGCTACCGATAGAGCCGCCGCCACCCGTAACAAGGATGACCTTATCCTTGATGAAGCCGTAGATCTCGTCCATATCGACCTTGACGGTCTCTCGTCCCAAAAGATCCTCAAGCGCGACCTCACGCATATTGCCTATATTAACCTTATCGGCAACGAGATCCGCAATGCCGGGCAAGCTTTTCAGCTCACAGCCCGTCTCCTTGCATATATCAAGGATGTCACGGCGCTGCTCTGCGGTTGCGGCAGGCATTGTGAGGAAGATTTTGTTTATATTATATTTTTCGACGTTCAGCAGAATATCCTCTCTGCCACCGACGATCGGCACACCCTCAATATCTCTGCCGTGCTTTTTTGCATCATCGTCGATGATACAGCAGATCATCTCGTTCATGTTGCTGGATCTCTGCAGATCACGCAGAACCATCTGACCCGCACAGCCGCCGCCGATAAGCATTACCCTATCCGCAGTAACCCTTTTGCTTTTGGAACGATCAAGCAAAACGAAGCGGTATGCAAAGCGCACTGCCGTTATCATAAAAAGCTGAATCGCTATACCGATGATGTAATAGGAGATCGGCATACGCTCGAAAAGCACGGTGATGCCGACGGTATGCACGACACCGAGTATCGCGGTTGCCCAGAAGATACGCTTCAGCTCCACGAAGCTTGCAAACTTCCAAATGCTTCGATAAAGATGGAAAATGTGGAACACCGCAAGGCTTATAACTGCATAGCTGGGAACGAATTTTAACCATCCCATCAAATACGAGCGCGGTATTTCGGAAAATTTACAGTCAAAGCGGAACCACAGTGCTATAAAAAAGGCAAGGGATACGGCGGCTACGTCATAAAGCATCATAAACAGATCAATGATCTGCACGCGCCCTATGGAATAACGCGGTTGCTTTTTCGTTGACGTTATATTTTTATTGGTATTTTTCAGCTTGTTCATTCTATACACTTCAAAATTTGCGAAAGATACGCAAATTTCGCCTTATAATGATTATTATATCTATTATAATACTAATTTCGCGCTTTATCAATATATTTATAGAAAAAGGCAGAAGAAACTGAGTTTCTTCTGCCTTTTTGTTAAGCTTTAGAACAATATGATAAGGAACTGCGAAACAAGCACGATTGCAATAAGTGCAACAGGATAGGTTGCCGCGTAAGCTGCCGCAACGTCCTCGGTGCCCGCAACGTTGATAAGAGTTCCGAGTGCGGGAGTAGAGGTCATACCGCCGGTAAGAGAACCGAGGTTGTTGAGGAGGCTGAGCTTGAGCACGTACTTTGCAAAGAAGAAGCCGATGATCATGGGGATGACGGTCATAATGATACCGTAGCCGAAGTAAATTACCTCGAAATACTGTACGAACTTCGCACCGCCCGCGATACCTGCACCAACAAGGAAGAGGATAAGACCAAGCTCCTTGAAGATGGAAAGGGTCTTTGCCTCGGGCATAATGGAAAGCTTGCCGATTCTGCCGAAGTGGCCGAATAGAAGACCCATAAGGAGGCATCCGCCCGTTACGGTGAGGGAGAAGGTGGTGCCGGAAAGACCTGCGCTTGAAAGCGGAACCTTGATATTGCCGACGAATGCGCCTGCGCAAGCCGCAAGAGCAAATGCCGCAAAGCCAAGGTGGTCGAGGTGCATAAGGTTAAGCACGGGTGCCTTCTTTACTACCTCCTCACCCTTGGTGAGAAGTGCACGCTCGGTCTCCATATTAGCCTTCATAAGCTT
>JAFOAB010000199.1 GCA_017382555.1 Clostridia bacterium | reverse complement strand
GCATAGGGGCCGCGGCAGTATTCAAACCAACCGTCGGGCATTGCAACACGGCATCTGCCTCCCGAAAGGGTTACAAACTCAAAGCCCGAAAGAAAGCCGACAAGCTGAGAAAGAAAGCCCGCCGTGGTCTTTGAGAGATACTCCTCTTTTGAAATTATAAGATAATCGGCCTCGGGATACGCGGGATCGGGAGCATTCGGATCAAGCGTTACGGGAACCTCCGTAGTAACGTCCGCGCCGCCGTCCGTAGTCTGTGCGGGAACGTTGCCCGAGCAGGATGCAAGCATAAGCATTGCAAGCAGCAACGCAAAAATTCTTTTCATAGCTTCCTCCAAAGGTTTGGTACCCTCTATTTTACCATTACAAAAACAAAAAGGCAATAACTTATTATACGAAATACCTTCAATAACGAATTATCAAAACAAAAGCATCAGCGAAAATCCCGCAAGAAGCGCATATACGGATGCCCTGCGCGAGCCCTCCGTATTATTTTCAAATATCATATCGTCGCAAATAACGAACAGCATCGTGCCGCCCGCAAAGGCGAGTGCAAACGGCAGAAGAATACTTGCAACGCTTACGGCAAAATAGCCGATAAACGTGCCCGCAACCTCCACAGCGCCCGTAATTGAGGCAATAAAAAAAGCGCGGCGCGGCGGAATGCCCGCAAGCAGCATGGGGGAAATGATGACCATTCCCTCCGGCAGATTTTGAAGCGCGATACCGCCCGCAATGAACAACGCGGATGCCGTATCACCCGATCCAAATCCCACCCCTGCGGCAATCCCCTCCGGTAAATTGTGTATCGCTATGGCAAGAACAAGAATGATACCCTTGCTTTGCTTCCCCTCTCCCACCCCATTACCGCATAACAAGGCCTGAAGCTGTGGCACAAGCCCATCGAGAGCGCTGATGGTAAATGCACCGACAAAAATGCCGAAAACGGCAACAAACGCACCAAACCTTCCGCCGTATTCCACGGACGGAATAATAAGCCCAAGCACGGCAGAGGCAAGCATAACGCCCGAGGCGAACGCAAGCACGATACCGCCGTACCTTTGCGCAGTACTCTTAAATAAAAATCCGCAAACGGCACCTATGACCGTTGCGCCGCCGACACCTATGGCGGTCAAAGCAACTATTTCCATATCTCTCCACGGGGAGCCATCCTTAGCCTTACGCAAATCTCCCCATATCAAAATATGTATAAAACAAAAAGGTGTGTAAGGAAACGCATTTCCCTACACACCCTTGTTATTTATAAAGCATTATGAATTTACGGAATAGTCCTTCTTAAATCCGTGCGCACCGAAGATCTGCCACTTGCCCACGCCCAGTCTGTCCAATATCGCCTTTCTTTCCTCCGCACAAAGCTTTTGGTCGGAATCCACGTACTTCATCAGTATGGGCGCAAACTGATTATGCTCTGCCTGCTCTGCCGTCAAGCCGCGCATATTGATATAAATGTCACCCGTGATCGCAATGTGCTTTGCATAATCTATCAGCACTATTTCACCGGGCAGGTGACCGCCCTTACCCTCGTAGACCTCAAAATGCAGCTCCTCAAAATCGAAAAATCCGATCTGGGTCAGCGGTGCATTCAGCTTTTCAACGTTCTGCCACATGGGAACCAACTTGGAGGAGTCGACAGGCTCGTAGGACGTAAGCAGCTTGCAAATGTAAATATACGGTCTGTGGAGAGGATTTTCCTCTCTGAATCCGTTTTTGCCCTTAAATTCGTTATCGAGGCTTTGTGCCGTTTTTGTGCTTGCGATTACCTTGTCAAAAATGGGAAGCAGACCGCAGTGGTCGAGATCCGCATGGGTTACGAGCACCGTTTTTTCCATACTGTCGAAATCGGGCAGGATTTGCCTGAAGATCTCCAGCATCTCTTCCCTGTAACAAGCATATCCGCTGTCCACAAACAGCACCCTTCCGTTGCTGTTGATGATCATCGTGTTGCTTCCGCAAGGCGGCTCTATTAACGTTATCTCGGTATTTTCCGTAATCTTATGCGTGGTGATACGGGGGTTAAAGTTTTTGCCCTTCGTAGCGCCGAGCAGCTCCGCAAACTTGTGGATAGTATCAAACGTGCGATAAGGGGAAAGGCCATGCTCGTCAAGCGTCTGCATTGCGAGATTTACACGCACAAGCAGCTCGTTGCTCACCTTTTCCGAAAGTCCCGCGACCTGCGCAAGACCCATAACGTAGGTGCTGTAGAAGATGCTGTTATCGTACACCTTTTCCGAGCTGTTGTAATCGATTACGCGAACCTTGCAAAGCTTTTCCGCTTCCTTTATAAATTCCGCAATCTTATTTTTATCGTCAACGTACAGACCCATCTTGAAATACTGGTAATCCGTACCGTTCTGCTGGGAGCTTATATAGGAAATATTGAAGTTGAATTCATAAACAAGCATCAAAAGGCTTGTTACACTGCCGGGAACGTCGTGCAGACAGAATTCCAAAAGCACGATGCTTGTTCTGTTTGATGCATCGGGAAGATAGCCTATCTTCTCCAGCTCCATATCTGCCCTCTTAAGCTGCTCCTCGGTGCCCTCCGCATCAAGGAACAGAGTATGCGAATCGACAGCCTTGTTATAGCTTACACGGGTGATATTAACGCCCAATTCCGAAAAGCATTTACTTGCCTTCAAGAACGCGCCGATGTGGTTGGGCATAGAAGTCACGTACGTCTTTTTCACCTTAATTACCTCTCTTTATAGGCGGATTGAAGCATATATAAGTAATTATAACACAAAAATCAAAAAAGTAAAGGCTTTGCCGAATGGGTTGTGCCCCAAATTGTACTGTCGGTACAATTTGGGGCACAACACTGCTTAAGCATTTTAGCGGATTAAGTTTAAAGTGTTTTTTGCTCGCAATTAATTATTGCGTTGACTATTCTCACTTGAGTTCAATATTATACTCGTATATTCTGTAGCTCCAAAGACTTTGGCTGCCCGTTTTGGACATCGTATAATAAACGGTTATATAATCCTTATTATACAGATGTCCGTACTCGTCGCGCACGAGACCCACGTTATGGTTGCGGGCCCATCCCGTTTCATCGGGGCCCACCTGCTCAAGCGTTTGCCAAATGCCGACGTTAAGCTTCGTTCCGCTAAAATAATTAACGCGGAACGTAGATGAGATGTTGTTCGGCTCGTCCGACGGATTGGGGTGGGAGTCGGATGCGGAATAGAAGCGGTAGTTATCGGGATCGTATACGAAGTCTGCGTTGTTCATATAGTCGCTCTTGCCGTTGAGGTTGGTAAGTCCGCTTGTTGAAACCTTTACCTCATCACTCATTACGGGAGCGTTGAGATTGGAGAAATCACACTCTCTGACAACCGTTTTCGTTCCGGATACCTCTCCTCTCGTGTAGAAAAGCCATACCTTGCCCGCCTTATCCATGCTTACAAGGCTTGCCTGACCGACGCCCCATTGGAAAACCTCTGAGGACGGATCAAGCTTAAAATCTACAAGCGGCTCAGTGCCTACCCTTACGAAGGGTCCCATAGGGTCATTTGCAACCGCAAGACCTATCTTGTTTTCCTGACTATCGTTCGAGGTACAGCCGAGGTATGCCATAAGGTAGCTGTATTCCGTTCCGTTATAATTGAAAACTCCCTTGATAACGGAGGGGTCGCAGGCGTGGCGAGCATCCCACGCGCTGTTGGAGCCGGGGGAAAGCACAAGCGTTTCCGCACTCCAGCTGTATGAGCCGTCGGCATTCGGGGTGCCCTTTCGGCAACCGATGTAGTCGGTTATGCTGCTTGTCAGCAAGATTTGTTATTCCCGTGACAACAACGGTTACATTCTCCGCATTCGTAAAGGTGTTAGCAACCTCGACAGCCTTTGCGAGTGTTTTAACTGCCTTTGCGGCAGTTTTACCGCTATTAGAGTCTGAACCGTTAGTACCGTTCAGATACACCACGGCATCGCTGACGCTCTGCGTATTTTCTGCGGCAATCGCATCGTACGGAACGACCGAAAGCACAAAAAGCGCGCAAAGCAACAAAGTTCATAACGCTCTCCTTTTAAGAGTACAAAATGTATTAATATAATTAAACATTCTAATTATCGAAATTTCAACACTTATACACTTTTTATAATATAAAACGGCTCAAATGCATAGACATTTGAGCCGTTTTAACAAGTATTTGTATTAGAAGAGACCTGTGATCTTGCCGTTTTCGTCAACGTCGATCTTCTCTGCCGCGGGGAACTTGGGAAGTCCCGGCATTGTGAGAATATCGCCGGTGAGAACAACGATAAAGCCTGCACCTGCGGAGACCTTTACGTTCTTTACGGTTACGGTAAAGTTCTCGGGTGCGCCGAGCTTTGTGGGATCATCGGAGAAGGAGTACTGCGTTTTCGCAATACATACGGGGCACTTATCAAATCCAAGCTCGGTGAGCTGCTGGATCTGCTTCTTGGCGTTGGGCATAATTGTTATGCCGTTTCCGCCGTATACCTTCTTAACGATCGCCTCGATCTTCTCCTCAATGGTGGAGTCAAGGTCATAGCTGAAGGTGAAGTCGCCCTTCTCCTCCTCGCAGAGGCGAACGACCTCGCGCGCAAGCGCCTCGCCGCCCTTGCCGCCCTCTGCCCATACGGTGGAAAGAACGGTGTTTACGCCAAGCTCGCGGCACTTTGCGATAATGAAGTCAATTTCATTATCCGTATCGGTGGGGAAACGGTTAACGGCAACAACACAAGGAAGCTTATATACGTTCTTGATGTTGGAAACGTGGCGGAGGAGGTTGGGAATTCCCTTCTCCAGCGCCGCAAGATCCTCGTTTGCAAGCTCGGTCTTTGCAAGGCCGCCGTGCATCTTGAGTGCGCGTACGGTTGCAACGACAACTACCGCATCGGGGGTAAGACCCGCCATACGGCACTTGATATCAAGGAACTTCTCAGCACCGAGATCCGCACCGAAGCCTGCCTCGGTAACGGTGTAATCGCCCATCTTAAGGGCAAGCTTGGTTGCCATAACGGAGTTACAGCCGTGTGCGATATTAGCGAAGGGACCGCCGTGTACGAACGCGGGAGTGCCCTCGAGTGTCTGAACGAGATTGGGCTTTATAGCATCCTTAAGGAGTGCGGTCATAGCGCCGACAGCCTTAAGATCGCCTGCGGTAACGGGCTTATCATCATAGGTGTAGCCGACGATGATGCGCGCAAGTCTTTCCTTCATATCCGTGATGGAGTTGGAAAGGCAGAACACCGCCATTATCTCGGATGCTACGGTAATTTCAAAGCCGTCCTCGCGCGGTACACCGTTTGCCTTGCCGCCCATACCGTCCACAACGAAGCGAAGCTGACGGTCATTCATATCCACACAGCGCTTCCAGGTAATTTTTCTAACGTCAATGCCGAGCGCATTTCCCTGCTGAATGTGGTTATCAAGCATAGCCGCAAGCAGGTTGTTTGCCGCACCGATTGCGTGGAAGTCACCCGTAAAGTGGAGGTTGATATCCTCCATGGGAACTACCTGCGCATAACCGCCACCCGCAGCGCCGCCCTTAACGCCGAATACGGGTCCGAGTGAGGGCTCGCGAAGTGCAACGGTAACGTCCTTGCCGATTCTCCTAAGTCCGTCTGCAAGTCCGATGGTGGTTGTGGTCTTACCCTCACCCGCAGGGGTGGGAGTGATGGCGGTAACAAGTATGAGCTTGCCGTTCTCACGTCCCTCCTCGTTAAGAAGTGCAGGGTCTACCTTTGCCTTGTAATTGCCGTACTGTTCGATATATTTTGCATCAACGTGAGCGCGCTTTGCGATCTCCGTTATATGCTCCATTTGACATTCCTGTGCTATCTCGATATCGGTTTTGTAAGCCATTTTTTTATCCTCCGATAAAAATCTGATTATTTGAAATACTTAACTGCCGCCTCAAACATACGGATGTCGTAATTGCCGGGTACGTTCTTGTAAAGGCCCTTGCCTATACGCTCGCTGTGTCCCATCTTACCGAATACACGTCCGTCGGGAGAGGTGATACCCTCGATAGCGTACATAGAATCGTTGGGATTGAAGTGAACGTCTGCGGTTGCGTTGCCGCTAAGGTCAACGTACTGCGTAGCGATCTGGCCGTTTGCCGCAAGCTGAGCGATAAGCTCCTCGCTTGCGATAAAGCGTCCCTCGCCGTGGGAGATCGGCACGCTGTAAACGTCGCCTACGTTGGTGTATGCAAGCCACGGGGACTTGTTGGAGGCGATACGCGTGCGTACGATGCGGCTCTGGTGGCGCGCAATGGTGTTGAAGGTGAGGGTAGGACAGGTATCATCGGTATCGATGATCTTACCGTACGGAACAAGTCCGAGCTTGATAAGAGCCTGGAAGCCGTTGCAGATACCGCACATAAGTCCGTCGCGGTTCTCAAGCAGGTCGGTTACGCCCTCCTTGATTGCGGCGTTACGGAAGAATGCGGTGATAAACTTACCGCTTCCGTCGGGCTCGTCACCACCGGAGAAGCCACCGGGGATGAAGACCATCTGCGCATCCTTGAGGCTCTTTGCAAAGCCGTCAATGCTCTCGCTGATAGCGGAGGCGTTAAGGTTGCGTACTACGAAGATCTCCGGCTCTGCGCCTGCGTCGCGAACTGCCTTTGCGCTGTCAAACTCACAGTTCGTGCCGGGGAATGCGGGGATAAGCACCTTGGGCTTTGCGTGCTTAACTGCGGGTGCGGGATAAGAGCTTGCCTTGTATTCAAAGTTCTTCATCGCGCCCTTGCTTTCGGGAATATTGCAGCTGAATACGCTCTCAAGCTTGTTTTCGTAAGCGTTAAGAAGCGCATCAAGCGCGAGCTTTTCGTTGCCGAGAACGATAGCCGCCTCATCGGTAACGGTACCGATAAGCTTGCCGTCCTCACAATCAGCCGCAACCTCAACGAGGAATGCGCCGTAGTTATAGCCGAATATCTCCTCTACGGTAATACCGTCTGCATACTTAAAGCCGAGGGAGTTACCGAATGCCATCTTCATAACCGCTTCAGCGATGCCGCCCATACCGGGAGTGTAGCAGGAAACTGCCTTGCCGGAGCGGAGGAGTGCGGTTACCTTATCGAAGCAAGCAATAAGAGATGCGGTAACGGGGAGACCGTTCTTATCAAGCTCGGGAGCTATAAGAACGACCTTGTTTCCCGCTTTCTTAAATTCGGGAGAAACGATATCGCCAACCTTCTCGGTGGTGATGGCAAATGAAACGAGCGTGGGGGGAACGTCAAGCTGCTCGAAGGAGCCGCTCATGGAGTCCTTGCCGCCGATAGAGCCGATTCCAAGCTCCATCTGTGCCTTGAAGGCACCAAGGAGAGCCGCAAGGGGCTTGCCCCAACGCTTTGCATCCTTACCGAGCTTTTCAAAATACTCCTGGAAGGTGAGGTAAACGTCCTCAAACTTAGCGCCGGTAGCGATAAGCTTACATACGGACTCGATAACCGCGAGATAAGCACCGTGGTAGGGACTCTGCTCGGTAATGAAGGGGTTGTAGCCCCAGGACATAACGGAGCAATCGTCGGTGTGCTTCTTTTCTACGGAGATCTTCTGTACCATTGCCTGAATGGGGGTAAGCTGATTCTTACCGCCGAAGGGCATAAGCACGGTGCCTGCACCGATGGTGGAGTCAAAGCGCTCGGAAAGTCCGCGCTTGGAGCAGATGTTGAGATCCTCCGCGAGTGCGGTGTAATTTTCGGTAAAGCTTCCCGTTACCTTCTTAGCCTCGATTGCGGGCTTTGCGGGAGCAACGGTGATATGCTTATCAGCGCCGTTAGAGTTAAGGAACTCACGGGAGAGGTCAACTATTGTCTTGCCGTTCCAGGTCATGGTAAGTCTGGGGTCGGCGTAACTGTGGCAACGACGGTTGCTTCAAGGTTCTCCATAGCCGCAAGCTCCATAAAGCGGTCAACGTCCTTTGCCTCAACTACAACAGCCATACGCTCCTGTGATTCGGAGATAGCGAGCTCTGTGCCGTCAAGACCCTCG
>JAFOAB010000011.1 GCA_017382555.1 Clostridia bacterium | reverse complement strand
GCGTACAAGACGGTTCATGCGGGGCAAGTAAAAATCTTAAACGAAGGCGAAAGCCTTCGTTTTTTTGTATTCCCCGTAGGGGAGGGGCTTGCTCCTCCCGTTGTTTTAATATCGAATTTTGCGGGACGTCTTGGGAGCCGTCCCCTACGATTATCGTTAATCGTTATATTTCGATAATTTCTGCCGACATAAAATTCTTTCGTAGGCGAGGAAAGAAGTTGCGTTTGGATGATGGCGTATTTTCATACGCCGAAGTCAAACGCGACGCACTTTCCGATGCATACGGAAGAATTTTCAAGGAAACATCAATAGGAAGCCAAAGCCTTCTCCACCTTAGAAGCCGTAGTATTAACAACCTCAAGTATCATGTGCTCATCCTCGCCCTCTGCCATAATGCGTACGAGGGGCTCGGTGCCGCTGGGGCGTACTACAAGGCGACCGGTGCTGCCGATCTTTGCCTTTGCCTCGTCAAGGATCTTCTTTACCGCTTCATCGGTAAAGATCGCAAGCTTTGCCTCAGCACTTACCTTGATGTTGACCATTGCCTGAGGGTACTTGGTCATAACGCCCGTAAGCTCGGAAAGCTTTCTGCCCGCGCGGATGACGGAGGAAAGAAGCTGTACAGCGGTAAGCTGTCCGTCACCGGTGGTGGAATACTCACGCATTATAAGATGTCCCGACTGCTCGCCGCCGAAGGAGAAATCCTCCAAAAGCATCTGCTCAAGCACGTAGCGGTCGCCGACCTTGGTTGCGATGAAGTTGATGCCGTTCTGCTCGCAGAACTTGTTGAAGCCGAAGTTGGTCATAATGGTGCCGACAACGGTGTTGTGGTTGAGCGCACCGCGGTTCTTCATATCAAGCGCCATAACAGCCATTATTACGTCACCGTCAATGATCACGCCCTTGTTATCAACGCACAAGAAGCGGTCAGCATCGCCATCAAAGGCAAGACCCGCATCAAGCTTGTGGGAGATAACGTAATCGCGGAGATTCTCCATATGTGTGGAGCCGCAATCGCGATTTATGTTGAGTCCGTCGGGATCATCGAAAAGCATATGGCACTTTGCGCCAAGCTCGGTAAACAGCTTCTCTGCCGTCGCGGAGGAGGAGCCGTTTGCACAGTCGATTGCAATCTCAAGACCCTCAAGGCTTACTGCGGTGGTGGACTTTACGTACTCCACGTAATCGCTTGCCGCGGTGTTGGATATTGTAACGACACCGATGCCCATACAATCGGCAAGCTCGCAGGGGGGATCGTTTTCAAGCACTACGGACTCAATACGCTCCTCAAGCTCATCCGCAAGCTTATATCCCTCGGAATTGAATATCTTTATGCCGTTGAACTCCGCAGAGTTGTGGGAAGCGGATATCATAATACCTGCCGCAGCCTTGTACTTGCGAACAAGGTATGCAACCGCAGGAGTGGGAACCACGCCGAGAATTTCAACGTCCACACCGACAGAGCAAATGCCCGATGCAAGCGCAGAAGCAAGCATGGTGGAGGACTGGCGTGTATCCATACCGATAAGTATCTTCTTTTTTGCGTGTCCCTTGGGGAGTATCACGCTCGCGGCGGCTCTGCCGACCGCCATAGCTCTCTCACAGGTGAGAAGCTCGTTCGCAATGCCGCGAATTCCGTCTGTACCAAATAATCTGCCCATAATATACTCCGTTAAACGAATAATGAATGATGTATGTAGGGGAGGGACTTGCCTCCCGTCGTAGGGACAGGCGTCCTCGACTGTCCGCCGTTGTGTGGACGTGCAATGTCGCCCGTTATTGCATTATCGTATGTTGCGGCGGTAGCAATTCCCATACGAAGCGGGACGTCCGGGGGCCGTCCCCTACGGTTTTATCGCTTTGCTACCACAACGCCACTGTCCTTGCAAATACTGTTTGCGGGGATAACACCGCGCACGCGGACGAGGGGATACACGTTGCTGTTCTTGCCTATTACCGTACCGGGGCAAAGCACAGCGTTACAGCCGATCTCCACGTTATCGCCGACGATGCCGCCGATCTTGCGAAGACCCGTTTCTATTTTCTCCTCACCGTTTTTGATGGTGATGTTCGTTTTGTCGCTCTTTATATTGGAGGTAATGGAGCCCGCACCGAAATGGGATTTGTATCCAACAATGGAATCGCCTATGTAATTAAAGTGGGGTATCTGCGCTCCGTCGAAAAGAATGGCATTCTTTATCTCGCAGGAATTGCCGAGAAGTGCGCCCTTGCCGATGATGGCAGAGCCGCGCACGAAGGCGCAGTGACGGATCTCCGCATCCTCCATAATGATGCAGGGGCCGTTTATAAGCGCTGTCGGTGCTACCGTTGCGCTTTTTGCTATCCACACGTTCTCGCCGCGCTTTTCATAAATTGCGGAATCAAGCGTTGCACCCAGCTCCATAATGAAGCCCTTGATGCCCGAAAGCGCCTCCCAAGCGTATTCGGTATTCTCAAGCAGCGGTGCCGCCGCAGTGTGGCTTAAATCGAACAGATCCTTAGTTTTTATCATACTACCCTCTTTTAGGCACAATTCTACCTATACTTCTACTTATACTAATAGAGTATAGCATATAACACTTATTTGTGTCAATTAAATAATAAAAATTTAACAATTTTAGCGGCATTTTTGCCCGAATATGCAAAAAAGTGCGCACTTACTCTCGCGATATCCCCGCGCCGTCATCCTCGAGCTTGTTATGCCCTTTCGAGATTCTTCGCTACGCTCGTATCATCGCTTCCAAAGGAAGCGGCTCCCGATGGTCGCATCTATCTCGCTTGCGCGAGATACGTTTGAATGACACGAAAGGGCATAATCAAGCGAAGGATCTGCGCGGACGAGCGCTTATCAAAAAAGGACAGAGAATTTTTTGCGTGTTCTCATTAACGGAGAACACGCAGCGATATAAATCCCTTGCGGGATTTGCGATATTCCCTTCGGGAGCGATATTTGCCTTCGGCAAGCGAGATGCCCTGCGGGGCGCGAGGGATTTATATCATATCGTGCCGAGCATAGCGAGGT
>JAFOAB010000198.1 GCA_017382555.1 Clostridia bacterium | reverse complement strand
GCGTGCTGTTTATGGCAGACGGAAACATCGCAGAGGAGGGCGCACCCGAGCAGATCTTCAACGATCCCGCAAACCCCAGAACGCGCCAGTTCTTGCACTCTGTGCTTCATAAGGACTAACAAAAAAAGCTTCAACGGAATTAACCGTTGAAGCTTTTTTGCTGTAGGGCGGAGCTTGCTCCAATATCATTAAACTAAGAGAACGCCAACCGCCGTCATCCTCGAACGTAGGCAATTCCCCTTAGATTCTTCGCTTTGCTCAAGAATGACAAAGGGGAAATTGCCGCAGTGAAGGATCTTGCGGTTGGCTCAATTTAATGATATTAGGGCTTGCTCCCGCCGTTTTTTATTAATTCAAGCTTACGTTATAATAAGTATCCTTATCGTTCTCGTCCACTCCGGGGAAGCCGTCGGTGATGCAGTTATCACCCGAGTAGTCGCTAAGCTTTGCGTAGATGCCAACAGAGTCGCAATCGCCGATATACTTGCGCGGTATCTTTATTTCGGTAACCGCACCGTTATCGGAGAATGCGTATCCGTCAAGCTGTCCGTAAAGCTTTGTGCTTACCTCAATATCCTTTACGCTTTTTGCGTTCACGGTACTGTACACGTTACCCTCAAGCGAGTAATCGCAGGTAGCAAAGCCCTCTCCGCAGGAGACGTAGATCTTTGCGCTGTCGCGGTGCTCAAGAACGTCATCAAGCCTATCCACACGGATATAGAGCGCATCCGCATCATATGCGACACGCACGGACATCTGCGCACGGCACTTACCGCCTACAAACAGCGCGTCACCGCACTTATCCCAAGCCTTGCCGCCATCGTACTTTTCCGCACGGATGTCGTGGTTGAGATAGTAGCGCTCGATCATCATATCGTTATCGCATCCAACTATCCTGCCGCGCTCGTCCTTCGTTTCCTTGACGCTCGGCATTGCAATGAGGATGGAGTGCGTGCTGTCGCAAAGCGTACAGCCCCAATAGCCGTGCTCCTCGTCAAAGGCAACAAACATTCTGTCCTCGGTAAAGTTGCGCGCTCTGCCGTCACCCATTCTTACGTGGTACATATCGAGCGTGTTGTAGGAAAGCACCGTCTCGCCCGACTCGAACTGTGCAAGATAGGGTCCTGCACCGTATGCGAATGCGGGAAGCTTATCGGAGGGGCCGTCCTCGTCGATATCAAGCGGACGGGCCCAATTATCGCTTGTATAGGACATGGTAAGCATAAATCTGCCCACCGCCATATCACTTTCGGTAGCAAGCGCGATATCACCGTTGTGGAGCGCAACCTGAACGGGCATCTGATTTGTAAAGATCTTCGTGCCATTTTCCATTGTTTCCACGTAGTTCTGCGTTACGCGGTCAGCGGCATAGGGAGCGCCCATAACGGAGGGTGTCCACGTTTCACCCCCGTCAAGAGAACGGATAATTGCGGAGCCGCTGGAGGTGTGTATCTTGCTTGCGGTGCGTACGGTTTTATCAAGATAGAATTTGGGCGCGGTATGGCTGAAGCATACCTGTATCTCGCCGCTTTCAAGCTCTATTGCATGCGGCTCCCAGTTTCTGCCGAGGTAGATAAGACGCTCGGGAGACCAGGTAGAGCCGTTATCCTCGGATACGCGCATAAGAAGTCCGCTGTACTTAGCATCAAGCACGTAGCCCTTATTGTATCTGTAAGAAGCAAAGGCGAGTATCTTGCCGTTTTTGAGCACTATAGCATCGCAGGAGGCATAGCAAAGCTTGTCTTCCTCGCCGTCATCGCGCACGGTAAGCTTTGCGTTAAACAGTGGCTGTCTGTTGCTGTAATGAAGTCCGTCATAGCTCTTTGCATAGTAAACGCAAGCGCTTACGCGGGAATCCTGATTGAACATAATGTAGGTACCGTCCGCACATTTTTTAATGCGTGGGTAATATACCTTGTATGAAACGGCGGTGCAGGTTGCTCCGTCCATTCTTACCTTCTCGCGGAAGTTGCGTGAAAGGTAGCTGTTGGCTTTGTCAGCGTGGCTGTCACGCGCCTGGGGAATCTTATTAAGCTCGCTTATTTTTTTAAGACTCATAGTAGCCTCCGTTGCGGTTTAATTTTCCTTACCATTGTATCACGCGTCCTTACCTTTTGCAATACCCTCGTCATAATTAACGGACGGTTAGCATAGAGTGTAGCAAGTAAAAAAGGAAAGGACAATTCAATGGATAACAAAATAGTACCGCATTATTTCCCCGAGGGGGAGCTTTTGCACCGTATTGAAAACAGACTTGCCACAGCAAATGCGGATAGCATCCGCAGAGCAATGAAAAACGGTACGATACTCGAAGCACCCGCAATTTCCGCAAACACCGAGCTTTCACTTGAAATAGACCTCGGCCCGCACGCACACGGCATTATACCGCTTCACGAATGCGTTCTGCTGTCCGACGGGGAGAAATTCAAGGAGATAAGTGTGATCGGCAGGGTAGGCAAGGCTGTTGCCTTCAAGGTAATAGGCGAGGAGCGAGCACCTGACGGTCTGCCGCTGTTCATCCTATCCCGCAGGGCAGCACAGCTTGAATGTAAGCATAATTACATAGACTGTCTTGAAGCGGGAGACATCATCGACTGCAAGGTAACGCACACAGAGCGATACGGCGCCTTTTGCGACATTGGCTGCGGTTGCTTTGCTCTGCTACCCGTTGACTGTATATCCGTTTCGCGTTTGCCGCACCCCAAGGAACGTTTTTCCGCGGGGGACTGCATTCGCGCGGCAGTAAAATACCGCGACAGCGCAGGCAGAATTTTTATAACGAGGCGCGAGCTGTGCGGCACGTGGGAGGAGAATGCCGCGCTGTTTTCCGTAGGGCAAACCGTTACGGGCATCATACGCAGTATAGAGCCGTACGGCGCCTTTATAGAGCTTACACCCAATCTTGCGGGTCTTGCCGAGCCGTGCGATTCGCTTGTGGAGGGACAGTTCGCCGCCGTGTACATAAAAAGCCTTATTCCCGAAAAAATGAAGGTTAAGCTTGTGGTTATCGACAGCTGTCCCGCAATTAACGCTCCCCGTCCCTTGCCTACCTTCCCTATTGAAAATGCAGAGCATATCGATAGCTGGAAGTACAGCCCCGCTGTGTGCAAAAAGACCGTGGAGACCGTTTTTGACGGCACGCCTATGTAAGCAGCATCCGAATTTTAAGAGAAAACTCCCTCTTTACTTTTTTGACCTACTATGTTAAAATAAAGAAAAGAGGAGGTGCTTATATGCCGTTTTACAGTATTTGCTTCGGACGCCAGCTTGCAAGCGGAGGCAGAGAGATTGCCCACAGAGTTGCTGATGAGCTTGGATTCCGTTTTCTTGACGATGAGATAATCAAGCTTGCCGCAGAGCATGGAAATTTGAGCACCGATACTGCGCAAAGCATCGATGAAAAGCCGACCACCAGTCTGCTTTACTCCGTTGTTACAAACACCGCGCATTACACGGCAGGCGGACTTGGATACCACCTTCCCGTCAACGATAAGCTTTACATCGCTCAAACCGAGGTAATCAAAAGCATCGCAAAAAGCGAGAATGCCGTTTTTGTCGGCAGATGCTCCGACCATATACTCTCCAAGGAAGAAAACGTGATTCGCGTGTTCATTTATGCGGATACGGATTTCCGCGTTGCAAGAGTTATGGAAAGCGACGGATGCGACGAAAAGAAGGCGCTTGACAAAATTAACAAGGGCGACAAGAAGCGCGCATCCTACTACAACTTCTACACGGGCAAAAAGTGGGGCGACACAAAGTATTACGACCTTTGCGTGAACTCCTCCCTTTTAGGTATAGAGGGCACGGCAAAGCTTATTGCCGAATACGCAAGAGCGTTTATGAACAAAATGTAAATTCTTCAGGCGGAGCCGATTTCGGCTCCGCTTTTTGTTTTCGACGTATTGACTTTTGCTTTTTCGCATATTATAATGCAAGTGTACTAACACGAATAATACAGTTGATACACATTTTTCCACAGAAAGGAGAGAACGGATTGAGCAAAATTACGATCGACGTAAAATCCCGTACACCGATTTTTGAGCAGCTCAGGCACAATATTACCGAGCTTGCGCTTAGCGGAATTCTTGCGCCCGATGAACAGTTGCCGAGCGTCCGCGCGCTTGCCTGCGACCTTGCCATCAACCCCAATACGATTCAAAAGGCATATGCAGAGCTGGAGCGCGACGGCATAATTTACTCCTTACCCGCGAGGGGCAGCTTCATTTCATCCGATCTCAGCGCTGCGGCAAGCTCCGCAAAGGCAGAGGCGCGCAATTCGGTATCAAACGCAATACGGCAGGCAAAGCTGCTTGGCATCAGTAAGGAGGAGCTTTTGGAGCTTCTTAATCGCGAATGGAGGTAACAAATTGATTGAAATAAAAAATCTATCCAAGACATATACAAATGTAAAATCGGTCAATTCCCTTTTTGCAACCGTGAAAAAAGGCTGCATCTTCGGTCTTGTCGGCTCTAACGGCTCCGGAAAATCCACGCTTTTGCGTATGATGGCGGGTATTCTTGCCGCAGATGAGGGCGAGATACTTGCAGACGGCGAAAACGTATGGGAAAATCCCGAGGCGAAGGCAAGGATATTCTATCTTTCCGACGATCACTTCTTTTTCCCGCATTCCACTATACGGGAGAACGCCGCATATCTTTCCTCCGTATATCCGCGCTTT
>JAFOAB010000197.1 GCA_017382555.1 Clostridia bacterium | reverse complement strand
GCGCGCTGTCCGAAAACTACGACCTGTACGGCGTTTTCATCTCCAAAAACGACGGCGGCGTGGGTGACACGCTCTACTTGATACTCGCATACGCCGCGCTCCCCGCAGTTTGCGAGGAAACGGTGTTCAGAGGTCTGCTTTGCGCCGAATATCAGCACAGGAGCAGCTTTTCCGCTATCTTTATGTCCTCGCTCTTTTTTGCGATGATACATTTCGATACCGAAAACTTCCTCTCGCTCTTTTTCGCGGGTGTGGTGCTTGCCCTGACGCTTTACGCCACGCGCTCGCTCCTTGCGCCCATCGTGGTGCATTTTTGCCAAAACCTTTTGTCCGTGTTCGGCAGACCCGTTATACAGACGGTTTACGACCTTGGCGGAGAAAAGCTGTTCATCTTCATCGTAACGGCGCTCGCTCTCCTCTTTGCATTCATATTCTGCTCCGAGGCGGCAAGGCTTTATCGGAGCTACGCAAGGCAAAATCTGCCGTCCGATTACCGCGAGCTTGACGTTGAGGAAAGCTCTGCCCCCCTTTCGCAATGGGATGAATTCGCAAAGCGCTTTCCGCGCGTTTCGGCAACTCTCGGCGCTCTCTTTTCCCCCACCGCCCTGCTTTGCTACGTTACCTACGCGGTAGCACTTTTTATAAAAATCTAACCCCAAGAGGTACTTAAATGTCTAAGGATTTCAAGGAAAAAACGCCCCGTGACGAAACACCCGTCACCGAGGACGCAAATATCCCCTCCGACGGTCTTTCGACCTCGCCGAGCGAGGAGTCCGCACCCCAAGCGGCGCACAAGAAGGGCGACGAGGTCATTTGCGGATATACGAGACAACAGTATGAGGAAGCAATAACCGAGCTTGACGAGCCCGTGGCGGACGAGCCCTTTATAGGCAGGACCGTGACAGAGTCGCAAAGCACGGTAATGGCGATAATAAAGGCGGTGGTCTACGTTGCCTTTATCGTATCTATGGCTGTTATGATAGCATACTTCGGTCTTAGCTGTGCAAACGACGTTTTCGCCTTCGTAAAGGAGGACGACGAGATCGAGGTGACCATCCCCGAATACGCCACCTCTACCGAGCTTTCCGAGATACTCGGAGATGCGGGCGCTATCGAGCATCCGTGGCTTTTCCGCCTTTACGCACAGCTCATGGGAATCGACTCTAACCCCAAATACACCTTCGTCGCGGGCAACTACACTATATCGCCGAATATGAACTACGACGAGATGTTCCTTGCCTTCGTAAAGACCTCAAGCACCGAGGTCATAAGAATAACCATTCCCGAGGGTTATACGGTTGACGAGATCATCGCGCTGTTCGTATCAAAGGGCATAGGAACGAAGGAAGGCTTTATCGACACTATAAATAACTATAATTTCGAGGGCTACGATTTCCTTGCCGATATAGATATGACGGACCGCATATACCGCCTTGAAGGTTATCTCTACCCCGATACCTACGAGTTTTATATGGGTAAAAGCGAGGCATACTATATATACAAGCTCCTTGACCGCTTTGACCAGATAATGAACGACGAGCTTCGCGCATACGCGAAGGAGCGCGGCATTACGATCGACGAGGCGCTTGCCATCGCCTCCATTATAGAAAAGGAAGCGTATTTCAAGAACGACTACGATATAGTTTCCTCCGTCATTTGGAACAGACTTGAAAGCAAAAACTACCCGAACCTTGAGTGTGACTCCACGCTGGTATACTACCTGTCCCACCTGCGCGGCAAGCGCGTAACGGAGCTTACCAAGGAGGAGCTGGCAATGGACCACCCCTACAACTCCTATGAGCGCGAGGGATTGCCGCCCAGCCCCATATGCAGCCCCAGCTTTACGGCTATCACCTGTGCGCTGTACCCCGAGACCACGCAATACTACTTCTTCGTTTCCGACAAGGAAATGAATATGTATTATGCAAAGACTCTTGCAGAGCATAATAAAAACATCGCGCAGATCAAAAAACAAGAAGCAGAATGACACT
>JAFOAB010000010.1 GCA_017382555.1 Clostridia bacterium | reverse complement strand
CGCCGTGAAGCACTCGCACCTGAAACGAGCGTGTCTACCATTTCACCACATCCGCGTCAGAAGTACCTATATAACCGTTTCGCAGTTTTTCGGTGAGCGGAATATAGATGCTTACGGAGTTATAGATATAAAGCAATCGGCTTACAGAGAAATAGAACAATTTCTTGAACAAACGGTAGATTACTTTGAAACCCAAAATTATATTTTCGTTCACGGCTGGCTACCCGTCAACGTAGAAGCAGAACCGGTCTTGTATTCGCCGGATTGGCGAAAAGCGCCCAAAAGCGCTTGGAAGGACGCACGCTTTATCGGCTGGCAGGAGGCGTATCCCAAGGGACTGACGGTAAAGGATAAGACTATAGTGTGCGGACACAGACCTGCAATGTACGGCTACCATTTCGATAATAGCCGCGTTTCAAGTGATTGGACTACCTTTTACGGAGACGGAATGATCGCTATAGACGGTTGTACTGTCCGCAGCGGAATAGTAAACGTCTTGGTTATCGAAGACTTCTTACTTTAACGGAGGTAAATATGTTAGGTGCAATTATCGGCGACGTTATCGGCTCGCCTTATGAATACGGCTCGGACAAATCAAAGGATTTTATGCTCTTCGTTCCCGATTGCCGCCCAACGGATGACAGCGTGATGACTATAGCGGTCGGACTTGCATGCGCAGAGGCAGACTGCGAAAACGAGCGTGAGTTTAAAAGCGTTCTCGTCCAAAAAATGCGCGAGGTAGGCAGACAGTACCGCAACGCAGGCTACGGCGAGCATTTTTACCGCTGGCTTATCGATGATAACGGCAAGCCCTACGGCGGTAACACTAATGGAAGCGCAATGCGCGTTTCGCCAACTGCGTGGGCAGTCGATACTCTTGAGGACGCTCTGCGCCTTTCAAAATGGAGCGCGGAGATCACCCACAGCCACCCCGAGGGAATAAAAGGCGCACAAGCCGTAGCAAGCGCTGTCTTTCTTGCACGCACGGGCGCCGACAAGGATGAAATAAGGGATTACGTACAAACCAATTTTTACGATCTTGATTTCACCGTCGATGATATCCGCCCCGGATACAAGCACGATATGACCTGCGAAGGAAGCGTTCCGCAAGCTATCGTATGCTTTCTGGATTCGGATTCCTATGAGGACGCCGTGCGTAATGCCGTTTCTCTGGGAGGCGACGGCGATACCCAGGCTTGCATCGCAGGCGCAATAGCGGAAGCGTATTACGGAATTCCTTCCGAAATAGAAGAACGGGTTTTTGATTATATAGACGAAACCTTGCAGGAATATTATTTTGAATATTCAGATTATCTTTACAACAGATGAGGAGAAAAAAGTATGAAGATCGGCGACAGAATAGCCTTAGGCAGATATGATTTCCGCAACGATGAAGAGAAGCTTCCCGTAACCTGGCGTGTTATCGGTGAGAGGGAGGATGCGTTTCTTCTCATTACCGAGGAGATAATAGACTGGTCCGTTTTTAACCTTGCGGAGCCCATTAATTGGGAACACAGCCTGTTAAGGTTTTGCCACCGTATGCTGTATCAGGAAATG
>JAFOAB010000196.1 GCA_017382555.1 Clostridia bacterium | reverse complement strand
TCCGCTTTCGATATCGCAAAGTATGCCCTCAAGTCCGCCGATGAGCGTATCCGCTTCTTCTGCGGTGATTATATTGCACGCGGCAAGCATAGCGGCATGCGCCATACTGCCCGTAATATCCTGCCTGTACATTCTGCTGTCAAAGCTGATGGACGAGTTAAAATCATCCGCAAGCTTGTCAACAACTCCGTCCGTCCTTCCGGACCACATTTTTGCCATAGTGTCCTCCTGATTGGGGATTGATAAACGAGATAATTATACAACCATACGAATGGGTTGTCAATATTGGCGATGAAATGAAATCGTTCGCTTAAGCTCACGATGAAATCCTCGCAATGCTCGGATGAAATCTTCACTTTGTTCAGATGAAATCAAATCCACCCATCCGCCGTCGAGGCGGATTTAATCCAACGCAGTTGGATTTCATCGTTTGAGACGATTTATTCCACCCCTTGGGTGGATTTAGTTGAAAAAAGCACTTCTTTCGAAGTGCTTTTTTCTGGTGCTCCTGCGGAGAGTCGAACTCCGGACACCTTGATTAAAAGTCAAGTGCTCTACCAACTGAGCTACAGGGGCAAACGCTGCTCAAAAACAGCGCTCATATATGTTAGCACAAAGATTTAGCTTTGTCAACAGTTTTGCGGCAAAAAACGGCTAAAAAGGGCAATGTAATTAGTTTATTCAACCGCAAGGTCCTTCACTGCGAGTCCGCAAACGTCATTCTTGAGCGAAGCGAAGAATCTTTTTGCGGACTCTCCGTTCAAGGATGACGGCGGTTGGCAGTATTTGATTACGTTACCAAAAATGGATTTACGCCTCTGTTTCTTCCTCATCCGTATCTGTGGGAGCGTTTTCCATAATCAGCTTGGAAATGTACGCGCCGTGTGCCATAGAATCGTCCTCCACGAACGTGAGGGTGGGGGTAATACGGAGATTGAGCTTCTGCGCAAGCACGCGTCTGAGATATCCCGTTGCGCTGGAAAGTCCCTTTGCCGCCTCCGCCTTATCGCCGCCGTAAACGGAATAAAAAATTCTTGCGTCACGAAGATCGGGGGAAACCTGTGCCTCCGTAATGCTTATCATACAATCGGTAACGCGAGGGTCCTTAACGTCGCGCAATGCAACGGAAAGCTCCTCTCTGACCGCATCGTTTATTCTTGCTCTTCTGTAAGATGCCATACTTTTTCCTTTTCCTTTATAATATCAACCTTATTTTACCCCAGAAATGCAAAAATATCAAGTGCTTTTGCAATAATTAACAAAATCGACCAATCCGCACGCAAGCCGACATAAAAGCACAAAAATAGAACCGATGCCCCCGCACGCTTTGAGCAAATTCGCACCACCGCGCGGGTATAATTGAAAATGCGAAGCAAAAACACAGGATACCGCGGAGGTTAACAAAATGGCTTTTAAAATCTTCAAAAGCAATAAAAAAAGAGAAAACACGCAAAGAAAGGACGGCACACGCAAATACGGCGGCTATTCGGTTGCCGCGCCTGCGGGAACGGCGGTGTACGGCATAGACGTGGAAAAAATTCAGCCGAACCCATCACAGCCGCGCAGAACCTTTACGGAGGAATCAATAACCGCCCTTGCGGAGAGCATTAAGCAATACGGCATCATACAGCCCGTAGTCGTTCGATGCGGTATTGCGGGCGAGGGCAGTTACGTATACGAGCTTATAGAGGGAGAAAGGCGTCTGCGAGCCGCCAAGCGCCTCGGACTTCGGGAGATGCCGTGTATTATCGTGAATACGGACAGCCGCCGAAGCGCGGAAATTGCCCTCACCGAGAACATACAGCGCGAGCAGCTGAACATATTTGACGAGGCAAACGCAATTGCATCCTTTATGGACATATACGGGCTTAACGTAAGCGAGATGGCAAAAAGACTCTCCTGCCCCAAGGAAACGATAACGAAAAAGCTTGCACTGCTGAAGCTGTCTCCCGAGGAAAGAGCGGTGATAACGGGAGCAAAGCTTACGGAAAGACACGTAATGAGCCTGCTTTCCATAGAAAGCGAGGAAACACGCAGAGCGATACTCAAGCGCGTGGCAAGCGAGGGCGCAAGCGCCGAGGCAACGGAGAGTATGGTATTGTCAGCATCAAGCGCAGCAAAGGACAGAACGGAAGAAAAAACCGCAGAAAAGCTCGGTAAGCAAGTGATATTGATGCGCGACGTCAAGGCGTTTTTCAACACACTTGACCGCTCCGTTGACGTTATGCGGCAGGCGGGCGTGGACGTAAAGGTGGAGAAAACGGATAAGGATTACGAAACCGAGGTGCTCATCCGCATCCCCAACACCCCTCGCAAGCAAGCATAAGCGCGATGCGCTTATGCTTGCTCTCAACCGAGCAATGCGAGGTTATATCGCGGGCATACAAGGTATGCCTATATCGCACGCACAGCGTATATCGCGCCGTGTTCACACGGCATATCGCCCGTTGTTTTTCATAGGCTCCTCCTTTGGGGGAGCTGTCGCGGTACGCGACTGAGGGAGTACGCGGGGCGTCCGGAGGTCGCCCCCTACCGATTTGCATCGCTTCTCCACCGTAGGGGAGGGGTCTCCCCTCCCTCGTTTCAACAAATCGAAAACCGTCTGCATTGTCATCCTTGAGCAAAGC
>JAFOAB010000195.1 GCA_017382555.1 Clostridia bacterium | reverse complement strand
AGGACCTTTATCGCCCGCCCGCGCGCCATACGGAATATACGCAGGGTGTGCGACAAAATGGGATATAAATGCGAGATCACGCGCTCGCCCTTCGCATCCTTCTTTCGCACGTCGGAGGACCCCGACATCTTCATAAAAACACCCGAAAAGGACTATTACGTGCGAATCATCTCCGCATGGGGACGCAGGCACTTCTACTTTGCGGGGCCGTACTATTGCACGCATATGAAAAAAGCCCCCGTTCTGATGGTGGGCTCCAAGCGTGCGATGCGCGCAGGCACCGCAAATCAGGATTACGTTAATTTTGACGAAAAATTCCGCATTTACCCCGAGCCGAGGCTGCCGAAGAACGCACGCGAGAACGTCGGCTACATTATGCTGTTCAACCCCGCGCCCGCGGAGATACACGTTGCCGAGGGCAGACGAAGCGAGGTCGTTGACAGCGGCGGAAAAATAGGACAGTTCTCTATCTACGACAGGAAACAGCTTTGCAATATGCTTGAATACGGAGAGGTGAAGCGCACCTTCCGTTTCGGTGAATAAAAGGAGAACGATATGAAAAAACGTATTACAGCCCTTTTGATGCTTGCAGTGATGCTTCTTTGCTCCTGCTCGCAGGGCGGCGCAGTTACCGACGCACCCGCAACCGAGCCCGCGACCGATGCCATCACCGATGCACCCGCAAGGGAGATAGTTATCTCCGATACCGAAAAATGCTATTACCGCACGATAATCCAAACGGGAAGCGCCACAACGATAAGCGATGCGGCAACCTCCCTGAAGATATCCTGCTACGACCTTACGGGCAATCAGCTTTGGATAAGCCGCGACGGAAGCGAAAAGCCCGCGGAAAACGAGATACTCGTCGGCCCCACGAACCGCCCCGAATCCGCACAGATAGCGGAGGGACTCAAGGAAAACGAATACCGCATCTGCTTTGTCGGCACCAAGCTTGTGGTTGCGGGCGGAAGCCGAGGCGCGACGGTTGCGGCTGTGGACCGCCTGATCGCAGACTACTTCAAATCGGGCAGTACCGAAATTAAAATACCCGAAAACATCGACATTAAAGGAGAAATTGATATGAAGCTTGCAACAGACCTTGACAGCGGCTGGAATGACCTCGTCTTCGAGGCATCGAACAACGTAGACCTCAAATACCAGATCTGGATGCCCAAAAATTACAGCGCGGATAAGGATTACCCCTGCATACTCTATATGCACAGTGCGGGCGTAAGATGCGATGATAACAGCCACATCAACACCGCAGAGGCGAAGTTCCTCAGAAATTTCGAGAGCAGCAAGTACGCAAAGGAATGCATCGTTATCGCCCCATGCTGCCCCAACACCCACAAGTGGGTAACCGTAAACACCTGGGCAGAGGGTAAATATGACTTTGTAAACACCAAGATGGCGGATTATATGACCGCAACGCTGGAGCTTTTTGCCGACTACCGCGAGAAGCTTGCGATTGACGATAACCGCCTTTACACCTACGGAATGAGCATGGGCGGATTTGCAGTTTGGGATCTGCTTGCGCGCAACCCCGGTGTGTTTGCCGCCGCTATCCCCGTTGCGGCCGCAGGCGACCCCACCACCGTATCCACCATGGGCAAGACCGCAATTTGGATCTTCCACGGTACGGCGGACGAGGCTGTTCCGTATCAAAGCGCCGTTAATATGCACGATGCGCTCACAGCCATCGGCAGAACGGACGTGAAGTTCACCACCTTCGAGGGCGCAGGCCACGGCATCTGGTCCAAGACCGCAGACACCGAGGGGCTGTTCGATTGGCTGTTCAGCCAGAAGCTTAATTAAGTAAAATAACAAATAAGATCCTCCACTTCCCGTGGAGGATCTTATTTGTTTACTATCTCATTCGCTTCCGCAAGTATATTCTTTGCGTCCTTATGCGTCAGCTTGGCGTATGCCTCTTCAAAGGGCAGGAGCAGGAGATCGTTTGTCTCATAGCCCTCGTTGTGGCAGGGCTCCTGATCCTCGAATTTGGCAAGGAAGTAGACGACGCACTTCTTTTTGCCTCTGCCGATGGGATATGAGGTCTCGCGCCTGAAATCACCGACTATCTCGGCCTTAACGGACGTCTCCTCCCACACCTCACGCACTGCGGTCATTTTTTCGCTTTCCGCAAGCTCGATATGCCCCTTGGGGAATCCGCAATATCCGTCACGCGAGCAGATAAGCAGATAATGCGGCACACCGTCCTTTACGGTGTACACCACCGCACCGCAGGATTTTTCGTATATAGACTCGATATAATGGTAGTAATACTTCTCCGTAAAGCGGACCGCCGCCTCTATCTGTGCCTGATGAAGCACCGTACCCTCGGGGGCGGCAATAAGCTTGTCCTCCTTATCCCTACGGCGATGCACGATGCCGATAATGCGTGCGCGGTAGGCCTCCACAGGCTTGTTTACACCAAGCAGATAAACGTCGATCGGCTCACCGTCTCCACCAACCGTGTTGGGGATGTAGCCGTAATTGACCTTATAGATGGTCTTGGGATATTGGGGGTGTGCACTGCCGATAGGCCTGTCGATAACTATATCGTAGGTCTTGCCCAGATACTCGCGTATTGCGTTTCTGCGTTCCTCGTACGTCACGGTGTCCCCTCCCTTCCCGATGTTTTACTGTATTTTAACACATAATTATGAACAAGTCCATAGCAAATTATGTACAAGCTATGACTTTTGGTCTGTTTTCCATAATTTTTTACGAAAAACGGGGCTGTAAAGAAACGTGAGTTTCTTTACAGCCCTAAGGGGATAGGAAAAAATGGCCGGAACGGGCAAACATCCACCCGATAGGCGTATATTATACGTCGAGGGTGGATTTTGCCTCGTATGTAAAAAAGAGAATTTTATAGAAAAACTCAAAAATTGAGTTTTTCTTACCTTAGATAAACGTTTTAAGAACATTGAAACCATTGTGTTTTCAATGTTTTTTCTCTTTTTTACGGTCCGGACTTTTTTTACATCCCCTTT
>JAFOAB010000194.1 GCA_017382555.1 Clostridia bacterium | reverse complement strand
AATTATTATAACACAGATTTTTATCTTGTTCAATGTTTTTGCGAAAAATTAACAATTTATTATTAATTAAAATAGACTATTGCAATCATCGGCGCTTTTTGGTAAGATTTAGGTATGAGAAAGAATGAACTTCAAAAGATATTTTCCGATATGCCGCAGCTTTATACGGACAGGCTTATACTACGCCGTATGACGAAAAGGGACGCGGCAGATATGTACGAATACTCGCATCTGTCGGAGGTTACAGAGTACCTTTTGTGGCATCCGCACAGCAGTATCGACCATACGAAAACCTATCTCTCCTATCTTGAAAAGGATTACAGAATGGGGAATTTTTACGATTGGGGCGTTACGTTGCGCGATAGCGGCAAGCTTATCGGTACCTGCGGCTTTACCACTATTGATACGGTCAATATGTGCGGCGAGATCGGCTACGTCCTTAACCCAAGCTATTGGGGAGAGGGCATTGCGCGTGAGGCGGCGTGTGCCGTTATGGAATTTGGCTTTAACGAGTTGCGCCTCCACAGAATAGAAGCAAAGTATATAATCGGCAACGACAGAAGCCGTAAGGTTATGGAAAAATGCGGAATGACGTTTGAGGGGATAAGACGCTCCTCCATGCTAATAAAGGGCCAATTCCGCGACATCGGCGTTTGTGCCGTGCTTTCACACGAATTTATGAAGGGGAGAGGATAATATGCGTTTTCGTGCGGCAACTTATAACGTAAGAAATACAGACGGCGGCAAGAGCCTCGACGGTATTGCCGAGGAGATACGCGGCGTTAATGCGGATATCATCGGTCTTCAGGAGCTTGACCGCGGTGTTGGCAGAAGCGGCAATGCCGACCTTCTTGAAGAGCTTTCAAAGCGAAGCGGTTATGAAAACGCTCGCTTTTGCCGTTCCATCTTCTTTGGAGGCGGTGAATACGGTACGGGTATTCTTACTTCGCATAAGATACTCGATTCCTCTGTATCAAAGCTTCCCTCAAGCGGTGAGGCGCGTATACTCACGCGCTTTCATATCGAGATAAACGGTGCCGTGATATGCTTTTACAACGCGCATTTAAGCCTGGAGGATGATGCACGCAAAATTCAGCTTGAGATGATAGCCTCCGAGTTTTGCGGAAAGCAGCGTGCCGTTTTGGCGGGTGATTTTAATATCTCATCGTTTTCGGAGCTTGCACCGTTTAAGAGCTGTAACATAGCAAACTTTGAGGGCAGATCGTATACCACCTTTAAGGCGGGAAGAAAAATAGATAATATAATCACCTCACCCGATATCGACATCGTCTCCGTATTTATGAGCGAGTCGGAGTATTCCGACCACAATATGCTTGTAGCGGATCTTGAGACCGTAAATATATAAAGTGTTATTGCGCCTGCTGTACTAAACGTACTGTGGGCGCAATATTATTTTGTATACGGAGGTGTATATGAAAAAGCTTATTGTATTTATAGTTTTGATAGCGGTCTTGTTTTGCCCGCGCGTATGCTATGCAACGGACTTCGGCGGAGAGCTGAGCGCACAAAGCGCAATACTAATCGAGGCGGAAAGCGGCACCGTGCTTTTTGAAAAGAATGCGGACGAGAGGCGCTTTCCCGCATCCGTTACGAAGGTTATGACGCTGCTGCTCGTTTTTGAAGCGCTTGACGCGGGAAGGCTTAAGATGACTGACGTGATTACGGCAAGCGAATACGCCGCATCAATGGGAGGCTCGCAGATATTCCTCTCGCCGGGGGAAAGCATGAGCGCGGAGGAGATGATAAAAAGTGTGATAATATCCTCGGCAAACGATGCCGCCACCGCACTTGCGGAGCATATTGCGGGCAGTGAGGATGCTTTTGTCGGCATGATGAACAAAAGAGCGGCAGAGCTTCAGATGGTCAATACGCGCTTTGAAAACGTTAACGGGCTTGACGATACGGCTACCGACCACAAAACCACGGCACGCGATATTGCCATAATGTCGCGCGAGCTGATAACAAAGCACCCAAAGGTTCTTGAATACAGCGGCATTTGGATGGACAGCATAAGGGATGGTGCATTCGGTCTTAGCAACACAAACCGTCTTATCCGCTTCTATAGCGGCGCAACGGGGCTGAAAACGGGAAGCACGGCAAAGGCGGGCTTTTGTATCTCAGCAACGGCGGAGAGGGGCGGTATGCAGCTTATCGCCGTGATTATGGGCGCCCCGAACAGAGATGCAAGAAATGCTGATGCAAAGGCGCTGCTTGATTTCGGCTTTTCAAATTACGAAGCGTATGGGGCGGACGGAGGTATGATCGAGCATATTTCAGTTAAGGGCGGCAATGTTGCGGAGTTT
>JAFOAB010000193.1 GCA_017382555.1 Clostridia bacterium | reverse complement strand
GAAAACGGTGTGCTTGGCGGTATGCTGAACGCAATGGCTACCTTTGCTTCTAAAGGCGATTGCATTCTCGTTCACTCCCCCACCTATGCCGGCTTTACCGGCTCACTTACAAACAGCGGCTACCGCATCGTTCATTCCCCCTTGAAGCTTGACGAACACGGCATATGGCGAATGGACTTTGAGGATATGGAGAAAAAGATAAAGGCGCACAGCATCCACGCCGCAATCTTCTGCTCCCCCCATAATCCCACCGGTAGAGTATGGGAAAGATGGGAAATTGAAAAAGCGCTGGCCATATACGAAAAGCACGACGTTTACGTTGTATCGGACGAGATATGGTCGGATATCATACTTGGCAATAACAAGCATATCCCCACACAATCCGTAAGCGACGAGGCGAAAAACAGAGTTGTTGCACTTTATGCGCCTTCAAAAACCTTTAATCTTGCAGGTCTTATCGGCTCTTACCACGTTATATACAGCAAGCGCCTGCGCGACAGAATTCGCAAGGAATCCTCCCTTTGCCATTATAACAATATGAACGTCCTCTCAATGCACGCTCTCATCGGTGCGTATTCTGATGAGGGTCACGAATGGGTAAACGAGCTGCGCGAAACGCTGACACAAAACGCTGATTACGCAATCGACTATATAAACACGCACTTTAAGGGCGTTTCCGTTGCAAGACCGCAGGGCACGTATATGATCTTCCCCGATTGCACGGAGTGGCTCAAGGCACATAATAAAACCGTTGAAGAGCTTGTAAAGATGGGTTGGGACGTTGGTGTCGCTTGGCAAAACGGCAAGGTCCACGGCGGTAAAAACGAGATCAGGATCAATCTTGCACTTCCCCTTTCGCAGGTTAAGGAAGCATTTGACAGACTCGATAGATACGTATTTAATAATTAAACGGTATAATGAAACTTATAAAAGCATCGAAAAACGAATTTTCACACGCATCTAACATCTATGAGGCTGTAAAGGGCGGAGAGTTTTGTGCGTGGGACGAAAGCTACCCCACGGCAGAAAGAGCAATGGCAGATGCGGAGGCAGGCTGCTTATACCTGCTGAAAAGCGGAAAGGAAATTATCGGCTGTGCGTCCATTGAGCCGATATCGGAGGATAATGATCTTCCCTTCTGGCAGATAAATGACGAAACGCATCGCGAGATTGCGCGCATTGCAATTTTGCCGCAGCATCAGGGTAAGGGGTACGCAAAGCTGATGGTCGGTATGCTCCTTGATGAGATGAAAACGCAGGGTGTGCGTTCCATTCATTTGCTTGCCGCAAAAATGAATCCACCTGCGCTTAAAACATATATTGGGCTTGGATTTGAAATACTCGGCGAGTGCTATCGCTACGGACACGATTATTACGTTTGCGAAAAGCTTATTTGATTTTGCGCAAACATAAAAGGATAGAGAGCTTTTTATACTCTCTATCCTTTTTTATCAAGTACTGTTATTTACTTTGCAAGGGCGGTTTCCGCAATCATGTCGGTAGTAAGAGTATACAGGAAATATCTTCCGTAGCGAATACCCATAGTACCGGTTCTACCATCGGCTATTCTGTCCGCATAAGTTATACCGAAGAAGCGATAGCCCGCTCCCTTATCGTAGGAAAGCTCATAGGTCGGATCGCAGAAATACTGCTTTCCGTCAATTACAATGATCGACCAGGAATGTGAGGTGTTATCGGGAAAATCGCAATAAGCCAAGGACGTATTTATTCCAACGGACGTCAAAAGCTGGTTATATACGTTTGCAAAGGTTATACATACTCCGCTGTTATAAAGATAAGCATAATAGTTGTCTTTTCTTTCCAGATCCACCAGCGCGCTGTAATCGTACGTCATACGGGTGCAGAGCGAGTGGTAAATTAACTTTGCGTTTTGCTCATCCGAATTATTTGGGGATGCATCGGCAAGCATAGCGTTTGCGGAAGCAAAGAACTGCTCGATAATTTCCTTATGCTTTGCCTCATCGTACAGATAGTGGATCTTAACTGTTTTCTGTTCCGCATTATAGTGCTTTACGAACTCAAAGGGCTGCGCGCACGCATTATAAATCGGGAAATCGTGGATCATAACGGTGGAAAGCATTTCGGCATAGTCCTTTTCGGGGCATTCGACCTCGGATTTATAGTTCAAAAATGCATCAACGAATGCAACGTAGAACTCTGCAAAGCCATTACCCATACGCTGAAGCGTTTCCTCAGAAACTCGATACAGGTTAAAGACGTAATGCCCATCCTCGACCATAAGATCCATCTGCTCGGGCAGAGGCTGCGAGGGATCGTAAAGGTTTTCATCCGGGGTCGGAGGCATCAAATCCTCATCAGCATAGCTTTCCGGAACCGTTTTGCCGAACTTTATGGTGTAAGGAGCAAAATACAAGGTTTCAAAATCGCTACGATAGTAGCGCAAGGTTCCCTCAATCGTTACAAGGTGGCCAAGATAATTAGCCTTTTCTACGCCGTCATCCTTAGGGGCAAACATACTAATCCTCGTTTGCTCCTTGTACACGGTGGGCTTATCGATGAAATACTCAAAGGTTATGTTAAGGGGCTGCTCGGGCGTGAAGTACCAGCCATTGTCATCCACACCGATAATACCGACGATTACAACACCACCGGTGGTCTTAATGTCAACGGGTTCCGCGGGTACGACAACGGGCTCGGTTACGGGATCCGTTGCAGGGGGCTCGGTTACGGGAGCATCCGTCGTTACATCGGTAACAGCGGGATCGGGCTCTGTGGTAGGAGTGGTGGTTACCTCATCCGTTACGGGTACGGTGGACGTAGGCTCCGTACCGCTGATAACGGATGTATCCGTCGGCTGCTGAACGCCACCGCCCACACACGAGCTAAGAAATAAGGAAAATAGCAGCGCAAATGCGGTTGCCATAAAAATTCTCTTTTTAAACATCTATAATACCTCGGTTAAAACAATAATATACCTCTATTTTTATACAACACAGTAAGTTACAAAAGCGTTACAAACACAGGAAATTATATTAAATCCTTGGCGTAAAGGCGGTCGGTGCCTCCACCATAATTCACAACATCCTTTATATAGCGGTAGCCGTATTTTTCATAGAGTCCGATATGCTCCGAGGGGATATACGTTTTTTCAAAGCCCAAGTCCTTTGCATAGGAATTTGCAAAAGCAATAAGCCTTTCGCTGATCCTGCGACCGCGGTATTCTTCCGTGACAAACAAGGTAGAAATCCATGGGTAGATTTCGGGAAGCGGATAATAATCCGTCTTCATTACCGTTACCATTCCTACAATGCAATTACCTGCCATTGCCACAAACGGTGTTTCCCATTCTTCAAATTCCCAATTTTCGATAACGCGTACGGTATGCTCCTTTACCTCCTCCCAAGAGAAGCCTTTAACAAAATCAAGCAACGCCGCCGCTAACTTTGTGCCTTTGTCAACCTTTTTAAATGTTATGAGCAAATCGTTTTCCATCATAAAAGTCACCTTGCAAAAGAATGAACTGAATAGATTATACCGTAAAATAATCGAAAATGCAAATATGGCGAGATTTTTAAAGAAAATTGAAACGTCAAACCGTAGAGCGGGGGCTTGCTCCCGCCGCAAATTCACAACAAACGGCGGCACCAAGGCACCGCCCTACAAAACAAAAAGCCCTGCCAAAGCAGAGCTTTTTGTATATCGAAATAATCCCAAATGGGTAATTATCTCTTGGGGTTTTGAGAGTACCGTTTGATATCGTGAATATCGTGTAATATCGTATGATTTCGTAGCTTTATCGTCTGATTTCGTGCGATATCGTGAATATCGTGAGTATCGCCCTATAAAGTGTTGCACCAAATTTGCACCAAAATCACACCAACGCTTAACGCCTATTCAGCTCGACAAATTGGAATTTGTCGTTTTCTATACTCATTTGGAACTTCGATATGAAATGTCTCACACAATAACTT
>JAFOAB010000192.1 GCA_017382555.1 Clostridia bacterium | reverse complement strand
CCATGTTCATGCCGGACCTGTCTGAAACACTGACAGCATCCTTTGCAGAATCCCGGATTGCAGGAAGTCTCTATGACAACAACCTGCTGCTGTTAATCTTCAATGATTTTATAAAATGATTGCCTTGATGTCAAATAGAATACTGAAAAGTATTTTCTCATTTAGACCACATCCTTTCGATCAATTCAAGTGCTTCGTCCTTTGTTAGCCGCATTTGCTTCAAAGAGGTTATAACGGAGCTTATATCATCTTCAAGCATTTCGGCTTTAATCCTATCAACTGTTTCTTTGCTTACAATTGCATAGCTTGCCGCTCCGGTATGAGAACATAGCAATCCCTCGGCTTCAAGTATGGAAAATCCCTTTTGCACGGTATTGGGATTTATGCCGAGCAAAGCGGAAAGGGAGCGTCGAGATATTATTTCCTCTCCATCAGCTACTGCGCCTGCTGCGATATTTCGTTTAACGTGTTTGACTATCTGAACGTAGATAGGAGATCCGTCCTCAGGTTTAAAATCCTTAAAATCAATCATATTACACCTAAACTGTATTATTTGTATAACACGGTCAACTGTATTATAACAGTGATACGGTTAAATGTCAAGACAAAAATAGAGCCGCAAGAAAATCTTGCGGCTCTGTATGAATTAGTCCATGTTTTCCCAGTTGTGGTAAACGTCCTGTACGTCATCGTTATCCTCAAGCAGCTCGAGAAGAGTGGTCATCTGCTTGATCTGATCCTCGTTATCGAGTGTAACGTACATAGAGGGAACCTTATCGTGATCTGCGGAGGTGATCTTGTAGCCTGCCTCAACAAGTGCATCGCGTACGGTGTAGAGGTCGGAGTACTCGGTAGTAATCTGGAAGCAGCCCTCCATAGCCTCAAAGTCGGAAGCACCGGCCTCAAGCGCGGTCTCCATAAGAGCGTCCTCGTCGGCAACGTCCTCCTCGGCGATTATGATAATACCCTGATCTGCGAACATATAGGATACGCAGCCGTTGGTGCCAAGGTTTCCGCCGTACTTATCAAAGTAGTGGCGAACCTCGGGGCCTGTACGGTTCTTGTTATCGGTTGCACATGCAACGATTACGGCAACTCCGCCGGGACCGTAGCCCTCGTAGGTGATTTCATCGTATACTACGCTGTTATCGCCGGAGAACTTCTTGAGAACTCTTTCAATATTGTCGTTGGGAACGTTGTTTGCCTTTGCCTTAACGATAAGCTCGCGGAGCTTGCCGTTGGACGTGGGATCGGCACCGCCCTCGCGAATTGCGATGGACATCTCCTTACCGATCTTGGTGAAGATCTTGGCACGCTGTGCGTCGGTCTTCTCCTTCTTATGCATTATATTTTTCCATTTGCTATGTCCGGACATCTTTATTACCTCTTATATCTTATTGGGAGTTTTCATACAAATGAGATGGAGTGCGGTGCCGAGTACGGTCTTGGTTGCGTGTACAAGCTTAAGTCTTGCGGCACGAACATCCTCCTCTGCGTTGAGAATCTTGCATTCGTGGTACATACGGTTGAATGCGGTGCAAAGATCGAGAATGTAGCGGGTGATGTAGCTGGGCTCATACTCATTAAGAGCATCCTCAACACGCTCACCGAAGCGGGAAACGGTCATCGCAAGCTCAAGCTCGGGAGTGCCACATACGCTGTAATCAATGGTATCCGCAAGTGCGCCTGCCTTCTCGAGAAGGGAGCAGCATCTTGCATAGGTGTACTGCGCGTAAGGACCTGTGTTTCCGTCAAAGGAGAGTGCATCCTCGATATTAAAGTTAATATCGCGCATACGGTTATTTGCGAGATAGTGGAATACGATAGCGCCAACGCCAACAGCCTCGGCAACCTCGTCCTTGCCCTCAAGATCGGGGCTCTTTTCGTTTACGATGCCGGCAACCTTCTCGATAGCGGTGCTAAAGAGATCGCGAAGCAGGATCACATTACCGGTTCTTGTTGCAAGCTTTTCACCGTTAATGGAAACGGTGCCGTAGGGAACGTGTACAAGGTCCTTTGCCCAATCGTAGCCCATCAGCTCAACTACCTTGAACCACTGTGCAAAGTGGAGGCTCTGGCCGGCGGAGGTTACGTAAATGCACTTCTCAAAATCGTAGGTGTTCTTGCGGTAGAAGGCGGCCGCAATATCGCGGGAGGGATAAATGGTGGAGCCATCTTTTTTGAGGATAAGGCAGGGGGGCATATTGTACTCCTCAAGATTAACGATGCTTGCGCCGTCGTCAATAACGAGAAGGCCCTTTTCCTTAAGCTCTGCGGCAACAGCGGGAGCCTTATCGAAATAATGGCTTTCGCCCATATAGGAATCAAACTCAATACCGAGCTGATCGTAGGTGATGCGGTACTCCTTGAGGGAAATATCAAGGAATAGCTGCCAGAGCTTGAGGTTCTCCTCATCGCCCTGCTCAAGCTTGGTAAACTCT
>JAFOAB010000191.1 GCA_017382555.1 Clostridia bacterium | reverse complement strand
TTGCGTCCCTCTGCGGTTTCGGCATTCAGGGAGTAATAAAATACGCCCGATTCGTTATAGGAATAGGTAAAGGGAACCTCCGTTCCGGGGTTGGAGCAAAGAAGCCTTAACAGCGTTTCGCTGCCCGTTGCGGCGCTTCTTTTTACGGTGGATATCAGTCTGTCCGTTTCCTTGCGGTTAAAGTAGAAATACTCGCCCTCAAAGCGGTATGCGTATCCGCCGTGCTTCATATCGATAAGCAGGGAAAGGTCTACGTCCGCAAGCACGGTGCCTGCTCCTATATCCGTACAGCCGTCGCTCAAAACGCCCTTGTACGGGAGCGCGGCGGCTTTGCTTTCCCCGTCCGCGGTCGCAAACATAGCAGGCGCAACGGGGGTTACCGCTCCGCCTTCGTCTATAAGGCAAACGAGGTATTTCGTACCGCTGATATCGCCCTCCGCCCTTGTTACCTTTATCTCGAACTTTGCGGAAAGGGATGCGGTCTTGACGGGAAGCGCGTCCTCGCCTATAAAATCCTCATCGTGCGCAAGCACGTAAACGGCAAGCATATCACCGCGGCGCGCGGCTACCGTTGCGGTGGGAATCGTTCCCTTGAGCGATACGGTGGAGCCGTTTAGGGTACAGCTGTCCAGCTTGCCCGCGTAATAGGTGTTATCCGCATAAGCGGAAACGGCAAGCAGGGAGGAAAGCGTAAGCGAGGTAAGGCTTGCCTGCTCGGAGGTAAGGCGTATGTGCTTAAGCTCCGATGCGTTCGGTAGGCTCACGGTGTATACCTTCGGTGCTTCCGAGCGCTCAAGCTGTATGGTGCAGGTGCTCTCGGTGTCAAGCTCGCCTTCGTTTCCGTAGCCGTAGGTGATGCTCATCTGTGCGGAGCGTGTGCAGGAAAGCACGGTGAAGCGCAGTGCGTTTACCGTCTCCCCAAGTGCGGAGGAGGTAACCGTTCCCTCGATATACGAGCCGGTGCCGTAGAAATTCAGGCGGATGCTTTTGCCGTCCTCCGCAAGCGCGGCAGAGCCGCGGCTTGTTTTGTATTCGGTGCAAAGGAAGCGCTCCGCAAAATCGGTGGAGGGCGTTTCCTCCGCGTATACCGTGTGCGTGCCGAGCGCCCCGAGGAGGGGTGTGAATGCAAGTAAAAGCGCAAGCAAAGCAAGCGCGGCATTATTTGCCGCGCGACGTATACGTTTTGTCCTGCTTGCCTTAAACATTACTTGCTCCTATTTTTTGTATTTATCCGCCTCTGTGGTGGCAAGCACGTCGCATCTCTCGTTATACGGATGCCCCTCGTGCCCCTTCACCCAATCAAACGTCACGCTGTGCTTTTCAAGCAGCGTCAGCAGTGCGTCCCAAAGGTCGATATTCTGTGCGGGCTTTCCGGAGGCAAGCCTCCAGCCCTTCTGCTTCCAGCCCACAGCCCAATTTTTTGTTATTCCGTCCACAAGGTATTTGGAATCGGAGGTAAGCGTTACCTCGCACGGCTCCTTTAAAAGCTCAAGCGCCTTTACTGCGGCTGTTAGCTCCATACGGTTGTTGGTCGTCTCCGCCTCGCCGCCGGAAAGCTCCCTTTCCGTGCCCTTATAGACGAGTATCGCGCCCCAGCCGCCCGGTCCGGGGTTATAGCGGCAGGCACCGTCCGTGTATATATCAACGTGCTTCATTAAAAAACTCCGCATTTATATTAGTTATTATAATATAATAACATAAAAAAACGCCAAAAGCAATATTTTAATGTGTGGCGCAAAAAATTAACAATCTGTACTTATTTTATTTCATCAATCGGGTTGTAATGGGCTTGTATTGGTGGTATTATGTTAGTATAATGCGGAGGTATACGATGAAAAAAACACGCTTTTTGAAAAACATAACAAAAACGGGCAGGGGATTTTTCCGTCTGCTCGCCTTTGCCATGCTTTTGTGCGTGCTTCTTTCCTCCTGCGGTGGCGGTACGGTGGAGCAGTTCACCATGTCCGTTATGGACGGCGAGGACGCTCTTGCGGGCACAGAGCCTGCCGACGGACCCGATTCCGAGGTTCGCGGAGTGTGGATAGCCTCCGTATACAATATTGATTACCCCTCTGCCGTCGGCCTTAGCGCGGATAAGCTTTCGGCCGAGCTTGATGCGATAGTGGAAAACGCAAAGGCAATGGGGCTTAACGCAATCTATTTTCAGGTACGTCCCTCGGGCGATGCGCTGTATGAAAGCGATATATTCCCCGCCTCCGAATACGTAAGCGGAGAGCGCGGCAAGGAAGCGGACGGCGGCTTTGATGCACTTGCGTATCTGCTGAAGATCGCACACGCGGAGGGAATACGCGTTCACGCATGGGTAAACCCCCTGCGCGTAACCGTAGGCAGTGCCTCCGATCCCCGTACGGATATAAATGCGCTTCCCGAAAACGACCCCGTAAGAAAGGACCCCTCCCTTGCCATAGCGTATGCGGACGGAAGGCTGTATCTTGATGCAGGCAACCCCAAGGCGCGCGAGCTTGTTGCCGCAGGCTGTAGGGAGATAGTGGAAAAATACGCCGTGGACGGCATAATCTTTGACGATTATTTCTATCCCTCCCCCGTATACGTTACCGAAAACGGCAGTAACGTGCTTGCAAAATTTGATGATTCGCAGTCCTATGCGCTGTATTCAAACGGCGAGTCGCTTGAAGATTGGCGCAGGGAGAATATCAATAAAATGATGGAGCTGTGCTATAAGGAGATAAAGGCGGCAAACAGCGGCTGTCTCTTTGGCGTTGCCCCCTTCGGTATCTGGCAAAACGATAACGGCACAAACGGCGGCAGTGCGACCGCGGGAAGCGAAAGCTACCATTCCATTTACTGCGATACCCTTGCGTTTATCGAGGGCGGATACGTGGATTACGTTGCACCGCAGATATACTGGAGCTTCGATACCTCTGTTGCGAGGTATGACGTGCTTGTGAGATGGTGGAATGCGCAGGTGGCAAACACGGGTGTCGATCTGCTTATCAGCCACGGCGCATACCGCTATGATACTCTGGAGGAGCCGCAGGGCGAGCTTTTGCGCCAGATACAGTACGCAAGAAGCGAGCTGGCGTTTAAGGGCAGTATACATTACGGCTATTCCGTGCTTAAAAATAACGTAAAGGGTGCCGCAGACGAGCTGAAGCTAGCCTACAGCACGAAAAGCGTTTACCCCTCCCCGTCCGATAACGGCGCGGAGCTTTGCGTGACCGTGCCGAGCTACGGTGCAGTTGTGGAATCAAATGGCGTTTACCTCCTCGGCTATGCAAGCACGGGTGACGTGGTAACGCTTAACGGCAAAAGACTCAGCCTCACGAAGGACGGTGCCTTTTCCGCCTATACGGAGCTTAAGGTGGGCGAAAACCGCCTTGTCTTCGAGTGTGGCGGAGAAAAATACGAGCATCTCGTCATTCGCGCGGATGACAGTGCGCGCACGCTTGATAGCTTTTCAATAGAGGAGGCTTACCCCGCAAGCCGTACCACGCTTGCAAGCGGAAACGAGCTGAAGCTCTCCTGCATTGCCCCTGCGGGCAGTAACGTGACCGCCACTCTCGGCGGCAAAACCGTCACTTTAACGGCGGAATCGGGCGGTAGTGGTCTTGTTGCGGTTAAATACTCCGCTACTGTTACACTTAACACCTCAAAAGCCCTTGAAAGCCTCGGTGCGGTCTCCTTTACCGCAACAAGAGGGGATGAGCGCGCAAACGCACTCGGTGCGGAGATACGCGTGCTTGGGGAGGGCTACTGCATTCCCGTTACCGTAACTGCGGGAGATGCTTATCTCAAGGACGCTCCGGAAGGGGATTATTCCTACGGTATCGCTCAACCCGTTGGTATGACGGAGTATGCACTTGCGGAGACGGACGGCTATTGGCTCCTTTCCATGGGTGCGTATATAAATACGGAGCTTACCGCCGATGCCGAGCCGTGTGCCGTACCCGCCGCTAACGCTGTAAGACAGCTTCTGCAGACCGCTGTGGGCGGAAATTCCGTGTTCTATACCAAAACAAGCGCAAAGCCTGCCGTTTCCGCGGTACTTGAGGGTGACGTGCTTGTTATAACCGCATATAACTGCTTTGTTGAAAATAGCGCAATCACGCGCGATGCGCAGTCTGACATCGTGTCCGAGGTCGGTCTGGTGAACGATACGGAAAACGGCAATGCGCAGATACGTCTTACGCTTGCGGATACGGAGCGCTTTTACGGCTGTACGCTGGATTATGAGGTAATGGAGGGCGTAAGCCTTATTACCGTTACCGTCAAGTCCGCACCTGCCGTAAAGGATGCGCAGATACCGCTTGACGGAAAAATTATCGTTCTTGATGCCGGTCACGGCGGTGAGGATATCGGTGCTGTCGGCGCCTTCGGTGCGGAAGACGGAAAAACCGAAAAGGATATAAATCTTGCCGTTGTGCTTGCGCTTCGCGATAAGCTTACCGCGCTCGGTGCGCAGGTAATTCTTACAAGGGATAGCGACATAACGCTTAGCTTGAGAGAAAGACAGGCAATAATATCCTCGGCAAATGCGGATGCGGTCATCTCCGTGCATCAAAACAGTATGCCGTATTCTGCGGATATAACCGCGGTGCGCGGAATAGAAAGCTATTATTCAACCCCTGCGGGCAAAATGCTTGCAAGCAAGGTGGGCAACAGCCTCTCGGATGCTCTCGGCAGGGAGGTGCGAGACGCCGCATATGCGGATCTTGCGGTCTGCCGAAATATGGGAAGCGCTTCCGCACTTATCGAGGTGGGCTATATGACCTGCGTGGAGGAGTATACCCGTATGCTTACCGAGGAGGGTATAAACGCAGCAGCGGAGGGAATCAAAAACGGCATTGTGGAATATTTCACGGATGCCGCACAGAAGTGATATGAGAATAGGAAATACAGAGCTGGATCACGGCTTGATGCTTGCCCCGCTTGCGGGCTTTACCGATCTTGCCTTTCGCACCGTGTGTGCACAGCTTGGCGCGGAATACTCCGTTACGGAGATGATAAGCGCAAAGGCCGTGATGATGAATAACAGAAAAACCCTCGGACTTGCAAAAACAGCCGCGCTTCCGACCGCCATCCAGCTTTTCGGCGCGGAGGAGGATGCAATTGCCTATGCATCCGAATTCTTCTCGCAGGGTGGGCTTTCCACGGGTGAGGTCGTTGCCATCGACCTCAATATGGGCTGTCCGATGCACAAGATCGTCTCAAACGGAGAGGGCTCCGCGCTTTTAAAGGATCTAAAGAAGGCAGAAAAGGTCATCGGTGCCGCGGTAAAGGCTTCAAAGCTGCCCGTCACCGTAAAAATACGTGCGGGCTGGGATAAAAACAGCATAAATGCCGAGGAGGCGGCGCGAGTTGCGGAGGCGGCGGGTGCCGTTGCAATAACGCTTCACGCACGCACAAAGGAGCAGCTTTACAGCGGATACGCGGACCACAGCATAACGGAGCGTGTGGTAAAGGCGGTTAATATTCCCGTTATCGGCAACGGAGATATAAAAAGCGCCGAGGACGTAAAAAAGCTCGCGGATATGGGCTGTGCCGCCTTTATGATAGGCAGGGGCGCAGTCGGCGATCCGTGGATATTTGCGCGTATAGCCGCAGCTCTTGAGGGCAGGGAATTTACCGAGCCTACGGTCGCGGAGCGCGTTTCGCTTGCCTTGAAGCATCTTAATATGGCAGTGGAGGACAAGGGCGAGCACGTTGCGGTGCCGGAGGCAAGAAAGCATCTTGCCGCTTACGTATCGGGCTTCCCCGGTGCAGCCGCAGTGCGCGCGGAGATAAACTCGCTTACAAGTGCGGCGGATATAGCAAATCTGCTGGAGCGAACCGCAAGCGAGGCAAGATAACGTAAAAACAGGGAAAGGGAGGTGATATTATGGACGGAGAAAGAAGGGACAAGCTTACCCTGCTTGCGCTTAACGCCGCATCGGGCGACGAGGGCGCATTTGAGGAGCTTGTGTACGCAACGGAGCGTACGGTGTACAATATGGCACTGCGCGCCTGCGGAGGCGACGAGCACGATGCCGCAGACCTTTCTCAGGACATATATATCAAGCTTTGGCGCTCGCTTGCGAGCTTCAGGGGCGAATCCTCCTTTAATACGTGGCTTTTCAGAATAGTTCAGAATGCGGCGGCGGACAGGGGGCGCAAGGCGGCAAAAAACCGCACCGTTTCCCTTACCGTGGAGGGTGAGGACGGCGAGGACGGCAGAGACGAGATGGATATCGAGGACACAGCACCGACACCCGAGGCATCGCTTATGGAAAGCGAGACGAATGCAGACGTTATGCGTGCGCTCGATAAGCTGACGGAGAACCATCGCGAGATCGTTATACTGCGGTATATGGACGGCTTCAGCGTTACCGAAATTTCGGAAATTCTCAACATAGACGAGGGCACGGTGAAAAGCAGACTTTTCCGTGCAAGAGAAAAACTTAAAAATTTGCTCGAAAAAGGGAACGGATTCGGTTAAACATTCGTCTTATAGCTGTAAAAAGACAAAAGGAATCGGATATGGAAACCCTGAACAACAAAAATTGCGAATTTAAGGACAATGTAATAGATTACTGCGAAGGGCTTCTTGCGGATGAGGATGCAAGGACGATAGAGGCGCATCTTGATATCTGCAACGAATGCAAGGAAACGCTCCGTGATCATAAGGCTTTTTGTGAGGCGCTTGAGGCTTGTAATACCGACATACCTGCCGAGCTTCACGAAAGCATTATGCGCGCAGTAAAGCGCGAATCGCTTCGCACAAGATTTTTGAGGGCGGCAAAGCGCTATGCCGCGCCGGTTGCGGCGGCGATATTGCTTATCGTTGCCGTGCCTGCCGTTATTAAAAACGGCGCAAATGAGGTCGATACACCCGCGCATTACAGCGCAAACGGCGACAGCGTGACCGAGATCGCCATGGTAGTTGACGGCAAGGGTCGCCTCGGCGAGCCTACCGAGGGCGTGAAGACAGAGGAGGACCACGAGATTGCTCCCGCGGATACGTGGGCGGATATTGTGGTAGAGCCCTCCGCTGAGGCGCAGGATGCAACACTTGAGGCGTATCAGTACGTCGTTGAAAGCGGAGAGGTCGTTACCTGCTATCTCTGCCCCATCGTTTGGGCGAGTGCCGACGAGGTGAAGACGCTGGCGCAGAATTATGCGGCACTTGTGGTGCAGTCGGACGATATCGGAGCGGTTTTTAAGACCGACCGCGAGCTTCTCAAGGCGCTTGCAAAGCTCGGCCAAGACGTGCCGAACGTGGATCGCGCGGACTTTATACGCGTGAGCGTAAAATGAGTTTGAAACAAAAACGGCTGATTTTTCAGCCGTTTTTGAGTATTTCTTGAAAATAACACTTGCATTTTCGAATGTTGTGTGATATAATCATTTGTACTTTGGAATGTAATGCGGTTTTTCCGCATAAAAGACGTATATACGGAGGATTTAATCATGGCAGTTTTTGAGACAATTATGGGCGTTCTGCTCATTATAATGGCAATTTTCCTTGTAGTTGCAGTTCTTATGCAGCACGGTAAGGATCATCACCTTTCCGGCACCATCGCAGGCGGCGCAGAGAACTTCTTCGGTAAGACTAAGGGCAAGAAGATAGACAAGACCCTCGGCAACCTCACCACCATCATCTCTATCATCTTCGTTGTTTGCCTTCTCGTTCTCTACATCATTCAGCCTAACGTAGTTTACCAGGCTGATAACCCCGACACCGTTCCCGGTGCAAACTCTCCTTACTATGATTCCGAGCTTATCAACACCCCCGATACCACCGCGGCTGCTGATACCACCGAGGCTCCCGCAGATACCACCGAGGTAGAGTAATAACAAACAAATAAACGCGGATGCGAAAGCATCCGCGTTTTAACCCCGTTTTAACCCCGAAAAACAGAATACGAGGTGTGGCTCAGTTTGGTAGAGCGCTACGTTCGGGACGTAGAAGTCGTGGGTTCGAATCCCGTCACCTCGACCAAAAACAAAAAACACCCAACGGGTGTTTTTGTTTTTGCCTTGAAAGATGCAGGGATTCGAACGGTCGGTAGTGAATTTCGCTCCGGTGGAGCGAAAGAGCCGACCGGACCGAAGCGGGAAACAGCGCGGAGTATTCCGCGGTGTGAACGCCCGCGTAGAATCGAATCCCGTCACCTCGACCAGAAAAAAGAGAAGCAAGCCAATAGTGAACCGATCCGTT
>JAFOAB010000190.1 GCA_017382555.1 Clostridia bacterium | reverse complement strand
TCCCCCGAGATGGGTGTTGCAGCTATGGCGATCTCCATGGTAGTTGTTCCCGTTGTAAGCCTCATTACCAAAAACAAAAAGGACGAGGCAGAGCGCGTGGACGAGATCTTCGAGTGCTACAAGGAAGCGTAATTTAATATATATCAAAAACGGTGCAAGACGTGATCTTGCACCATTTTTTTGTTTGCAAAAAAATATAAAAAAATTTTCAGCTTGTACGTTTTGTACGAATTTTTGGGTTTACAGTTATTATGCGGTCGGAAAAGATCAAGGAAATGAGGGATAAGAATACCGGTAAAAAACCATGAAAAAACGGAGGGGGAGGAGAAGGTAAGCTCCGCCTCCGCAAAAAGAAAACGAAAGCCGAAGGAGGAGCGTGAGCGCGAGGAGCTGAGAAGGATCTGGACACGCTCGGATGCGCTTCGCGGGCTGAAGCAGGTAGTTAACGTCTCCATTGAGGCGGCAAGGCAGGAGATAACCGACGAGGATGGCGAGGTGAGCGAGGTTAAGTTTAACCCGAGCGCCGCAAATGCCGCCACTAAGGCTATTGAGGCCGCAAACCGCCTTTGCGGATATGATGACGAGCCTGCGGAAAAGGAAGAGGATGATGAGATAGTTATCTGCTTTGAGGAAGGGAAGGAGTTTGCAAGGTGAAGCTGACCTTGCCGCGCCCCTTCGGCGCACAGCAAAAATTCCTTGAGGCGGATACGCGCTACGTTGCCTACGGCGGCTCTCGCGGCGGCGGAAAGAGCTTTGCCGTAAGGATGAAGGCGATACTCCTTTGTATGAATTATCCGCGCATCAGGGTGCTTATCATCAGGCGCACCTACCCCGAGGTCTATGAAAATCACATCAAGGAGCTGACGGTGCAGACGGCGAGCATTGCAGTCTACCGCGACTCGGATAAGAGTCTTACGTTTAAAAACGGCTCGCGCATCAAGTTCGGCTACTGTGCCGCAGACAGCGACCTTACCCAGTATCAGGGTGTTGAATACGACGTGATCTTTATGGACGAGGCTACCCAATTTACGGAATATCAGTTCCGATTTATTTCCGCATCTCTGAGAGGTGCAAACGAATTTCCGAAAAGGTTTTATCTGACCTGCAATCCCGGCGGCCCCGGCCACGGCTGGGTGAAAAGGCTATTTGTAGACCGCGTTTATAAGGACGGTGAGAATGCCGCGGATTACACCTTCATCCGCGCCGGTGTGCGCGATAATCTGCCCCTGCTTGCTACCGACCGTGAATACCTCGGCGCCCTTGAAAATCTGCCCGACGATCTTCGCCGCGCGTGGCTTGATGGGGACTGGGACGTATTCGCAGGGCAGTATTTCCCCGAATTTTCGAGGGAAAGGCACACCGTGGAGCCGTTTGTCATTCCGTCGCATTGGCGCAGGTACCGCGCCTTTGACTACGGTCTTGATATGCTTGCCGTGCTTTGGGCGGCGGTGGACGAAAACGGCACAGTTTACGTTTACCGCGAGCTTTGTGCGCCGGAGCTTATCGTAAGCGAGGCGGCACGGGAGATCGTGCGCCTTACGGGCGGAGAGCGCATAGAGGATACCGCCGCACCGCCCGATATGTGGAACAGGCAAAAGGACACGGGAAAATCCATGGCGGAGATATTCCGCGAAAACGGCTTGCTGCTGTCCCGTGCAAATAATGACCGAGTGCAGGGCTGGATGCAGATAAAGGAGCTGCTTGCCGCAGACGAGGGCGTGCGTATCTTTTCTACCTGCAGGGAGCTGATACGATGTCTGCCCGCGCTTTTGCGCGATGCAAGGGACCCTTGCGATGCATCCACCGTTCCGCATGAAATTACACATATCTGTGATGCCTTCCGTTATCTTGCGATGCAAAGGACACGTAAAAGCGAGCTTTGCCGAACGGGAAGCTGGGAGGAGGAGCACAGAAAAAAGACCATTGAAAGGTGCAGGCGCGGCGCAATGCGCCGTTAGCCGAAGAAGAAAATGAAAAGCTACGTAACCAAAAAAACAAAGCGCATTTGCAGTGTTCCCGGCTGTGGCGCAAGGGAAAGCTATCTGCTTTCCAAGTCCAAGGATCTTACGGGAAGTATATTCCTTTGCAAGGAGTGCCTTGCCGCGGCGGCGGCGCTTAACGGGGCTTTAAGCGCTGCGGAGGAAAAGCCTGCCGCAAAGGGAGGAAAGAATGATAAAAAAGCAGATATCTGAAGCCGAGCCGACGGAAAAGCCGCTTGACAGGGACGGAGAGGGGCGCCAGCTTTACGCAGAGGATATACTTGCGATGCTTGAGGGGGAGCTTGCCCGCCGTAAGGAGGAAAGGCGACCGCTTGAGCTGCAGTGGATACTGAATGCAAATTTCCAATCGGGGCACCAGTATTGCGATATCAATCCCGCAAACGGCGAGATATTTGAAACGGAGGAGGGAACGGCACGCGGCTCTTATAACCGCATTGCTCCGCTGATCGAATCCCGTATAGCGAATCTTAAGCAGCTCAAATACACCATGACAGTCCGTCCGCAGACTGACGAGCCTGAGGATGAGGAGAAGGCAAGAATATCCACGAAGCTCCTGAAAAGCTTTATAGCCTCCTCGGATTTTGACAGCAAGCGTAATATGCTGCTTGAATGGTGTGAGCTTTGCGGAAGTGCCTTTATCCTCTCCTGGTGGGATAAGGACGGCGGCAAAGCCGTGGGATATGATAACGGTGTGCCCGTACGCGAGGGCGAGCTTCGCTATGGACTGCTTACCCCGTACGAGGTATATCCCGAAAGCATTTATAAGCAGGATATTGAGGATCAGCGCTCCCTGCTTATCGAGCAGGTGTTGACGGTCGAGGAGCTTTACGAGCTTTACGGCGTGCGCCTTGACGGCGGTACGGTGGATACCTTTGCTCTTACACCCGTGCAAAGCGGTGGCGGCTACGGACACGGTATTTCGTCTGCATTCGCACTTACATACCGTCAGGCGGAAAACAGCGTGCGCCTGCTTACATGGTTTGAGCGCGGGGGCAGAGATTATCCGGATGGCAGGCTTATCATCGCCGCAGGGGATAAAATACTGCATTACGGACCGCTTTGCTACGATACCATACCCGTATGCTGTGTGAAGTGTAAGAACGTCCCCGGGCAGTTTTTCGGCAGATCCGTAATAACGGAGCTTATACCGCTTCAGCGCGCCTATAACGGCGTAAAAAACAAGCTGCACGACCACATCCGCACACTTGCGGCAAATCCTCTGCTCGTCCCCGAGGGAAGCGTTGCGGATATGGAAAGCCTTGAGGATTGCGGTGTTACACCCGGTAAGGTGGTTGAATATAACCCCGAGCGCGGTGCACCTACGCCTCTGCGCTTCCCCGACATTTCGGGCGAGGTAAGGCTTGAATGCGAAAGCCTTCAGCGCGAGATGGAGTATACCGCCGGTGTATCGCAGATGACCGTTGTGGGAAACACGGATGCCGGCATTATGAGCGGTAGGGCGATAGAAAAATTACAGCAGATAGATGCGACAAGAATATCTCTTACGGGAGATAATTTGCGCGATGCGGTAAAAAAGCTTGCACAGCTTTGGCTTGGCATATTCAAGCGCTGTGCGGTGGGCAGCCGCGTGGTAGACAGCGTCGGCTGTACGGAAAGGGGCGGTGCGTTTGTGTGGAGCGCATCGGACATCAATTCCTACGATATCGCCTTTGAGACGGAAAATGAGCTGAAATACGGCGAGGAGGCACAAAAGCAGGAGTTCTTTAACGCCCTAAAGCTTGGGCTTTTCAACGATGAGAACGGCCACGTGCCCGCCGCAACGCGCAGACGAGCGCTCGAATTGATGCGCCTCGGATGTTATTCCGAGCTGCTTTCCTCCGGTGAGCTCCACACAAAGAACGCAAGAAGGGAGAATGCATTGCTTGAGGCGGACGGAATCGGTGAGCCGGGGCTTTACGATGACGATGCACTTCACCTTGAGGAGCATTCGAGATTTGCGTTGCAGCAGAGCTTTTCGGAATTGAGGAGAAAGGATCCCTCGATTTGCAAGGATTTTGATGCCCATATTGCGATGCACGTGAAGCGTCTTGCTGAGGCAAAAATGAAAGAAACGAAAGGAACAAAAGATGAACAGTAATATGGAAAAGACACAGCTCCCCGATAAAAAGGAGCTGGAAAAGCTCTCCGAAAGAGAGAGAAGAAGCTTTTTCCGTTCTCTTTTCAAAAAGATGACGGAGGAAGAGGAAAGGGGCACGAGACCCGAGGATGCCGAGAAGGCTGAGGCGGAAAAGACCGCGGCAATCGAGGCGATGAAGAAGGACAAGCGCTTTGCGCGTATCGAGGAGCTGCTTCCCCGTATGGAAAAGCTTCTTGCCGATTTTCCCGAGCTTGATGCCATCGGTGCTGCTGACAGATATCAGGTAGCGTACTTCGTTATCCTCGGCGCCGAGACCGCCGCAAAGGGCGATAAAAAGCCCACCGCGCGCGAGCTTGTCGATGCGCTCATAGAGGACAGCGAGGCAGTAAAGCTTTACGAGACCATCCGCACCGCGCAGATCTCGGATAAGAACGGCAAGTACCCGACTCATACTGCATCCAAGGGCGCGGCATCTATGCCCGCAACCGTGAAAAACGCACCCAAAAATCTTAACGAGGCCAGAAAAGAGGCCTACGGCTATTTTGGAATCAATAACTAATTAAAAGGAGAAAAAACAAATGTCACAGATACTCACTCAGGTAGAAGCAATACTTAAGGATAAGTACCAGCCCGCGCTGGTCAACCAGATTTCCACTTGCCCCTCCCCCTTTCTTGAAAAGATCAAGCGAGTTCCTCTTACCAACAACACCATAAAGTGCGCCGCGCCCATCGGCATTAACGGCGGCTTCGGCTTTGGTGCCGAGGGTGTTGCAACTCCCGTTTCCGGTGCACAGCGCTATGCGGAGTTTACCATCGATGCGGTGGATATGTACGTTGATATCCAGATCTCCAACAAGACCGTACAGCTTGCATCCTCCAACGTTTCTGCAATGCTTAACGCGCTTGATCAGGAGATCAAGGGCAGCTACCGCTCTGCGGAATGGAATCTCAGCCGTGCGCTCTTCGGCAACGGCAGTGGCGTGCTTTGCGCAATTACCGCGGCTGATACCAATACCGGTGCCACCACTACCCTTAAGGTAGACGATACCTCCAAGCTTGTGGAGGGTCTTACCGTTGATATTTACACCTATGCAAGCACAACCGCATCCGCCGGTACTCTTGCATCCGTAAATAAGGCGGTACGCATCCTTTCCATTGACAGAGATGCCGGCACTATCGTGCTTGATTCTCCCTCCGTTGCCGTTACCGTTGCGCTTACCGCTAATTCCGTAACCGCAAGCGGTACCTACGGCTATATCACCGTACAGAACAGCTACAACCGCGAGCTTTGCGGTCTTGGTGCTATTTACGATGATAAGGCAGACACCCTTTACGGTGTTAAGAAGGCGGATAATCCTTGGATCAAGCCCATCGTTATCGACGCGCAGAACGATATCTCCGATCTTGTTATTTATAGCGGCGTAAAGCGTGCATCCGATTATAAGGGCACCAAGATCGACCTCGTTATGATGGGCGATAAGGCGTTTGCCGCATATCAGGACTATATGCGTACCAATAACGTGGTTGTTGTCGATAAGCAGCGCTTTGTAGGCGGTGCTGTCGGCTACAAGGTGCTTTGCGGCGCGCAGGAGACCGTTATCCTTAACGAGCGCTTCGTGCCCGAGAACGAGGCGTGGGCTGTGGACAGCACCACCTTCTTCCTTGAGCAGACACCTTGGGAGTTTATGGCAAAGGACGGTGCGGTGTTCCTTCCCATGGCGGGTACCTCCGTTTACCGTGCGCTTCTCACCTCCTACGGTAATCTCGTATGCACCAATCCCGGCGGTTGCGTACGCTTCATCAACTGCAACAACGTTTGATAACGATTATTATTGCCGCGGCGCTCTGCGCCGCGGCTCCAAAGGGGGAATATAATGCTGAAAACGCTATTTGAGTCTGTAAGGGAAAGATGCGGTGTTTCCAAACGCGAGTTTGCGCGATACTTTAACGCGTCGGTGAGCCTTTTGCGCTCCAAGTACGGCGATAGCTACATAACCGCGGAGGGGACGGATGCCTTCCCCATAGCAGACGAATGCTCGCCCTCTCCCGTTTACGATATCTATCTTGATGCAATCGGGGATAACATAGAGTTTTTAAAGACGGGCAAGGAGTCGGCAAGAGTGGATTTTCTTGCCAAAAGCGAATACGCATACCGTACGGTATGGCGTGAGCGCGTAAAGGACAGCAGGGTAAAGGGGGACAGATGGTAAATGATCTACACATCTTCCTACACGGGCGCATCGCTCGTTGAAGCCGTAAAATCGGAGCTTGAGGTCATCCCGCTTCCGGGGGATACCGCCTTTACGCGTTGGCTTTCGTCGCTTGAGCAGCTTGCGTGGAGCGAGGTAATACGGATGAAGCGCATTGCCCACGCTACTGCGGAAAACGGTATATTGAGCCTTGATGGGATAAGCGTTCCTCAGGATGAGGCTCCGATATGCTCTGCAGACGTGTGTGCGGTGTATATTGACGGAACGCAGGCAATGCACGGCACGGCGGAGGAAAGCTTCCTGTTTTCGCCCGAGACCTCCGTTTGGCGCAGGGAGGGCGAGCGGGAGATCGCGGTAAGCGGAGTGCGCGAGGGGGCGGATGCCGCAATCGTGTATTTCGTGCGTCCGCAAAGGCGCCTTTCCCTTTCTGCGGCAATTGCCCTTCCGGATGAGTTTATAGAGCTTGCCGCATCCCGCCTAAAGGGCGAGGCATACCGCGCCGCAAATGAGGACGTGCTTGCGGCAAAGTGGCTTGCCGATTACAATCAGCGCCTTGAGGCATTCCAAAATTGGTGCGACAGACGCAGAACAGGAGGTGGCGCCGTATGAGAGCCACGGAATTTATGAAGGCGGTTTTGCCGGAGGGCGAAAGCCGCTGTCGGGTAAAGAAGAATCAGTGGGGCGGACTTGACAGAAGCCGTACCTTTGACAGCGGTGGAATAAGCGAGGCAAGAAATATCGACACCTCGTTTCTGCCCGCTCTTCGAAGCGCTCCCGCGCCTAAAACGGTTTCCGCAGCTTGCGGTACTCCGCTCGGCGCGTTTGCGGGGGACGGATACGTTTTCACCGTTTATGCGGCGGAGGGAAGGATATTTGCCAAGCGCATTACCGAAAACGGGGAGACCGTGAGTGTTTTGAGCGAAAACGGGGCTGATCTGCGTGAGCGCTGTATCGTTCCGTTTAACCGATACACCACGCCGCTCGATCCTCTTTCCGGCGACTATGAAAGCCTGTTGTTGATCTTTCCCGATAAAAAGTGCTGCTCTGCAGATATTGGTGCGCAGATAGCGTTCAAGGATATTTCTGACGCGCCTATGCCCGATATTAAGTACGCAACCGTGCATCTTTCGCGCGTGTTTGGCGTTGATGGGGATAGGATATACGCTTCTGCCTTCAACGATTGCGGAGATTATGAGCTTGATACCGCAAGCGATATCGGCGCATCCAACGCTTGGGCCACAACCTCCCAGTCCGATACGAGAGCATCGGGCGGCTTTAGCGCCGTTGCATGCTGTGACGGTTACGCCGTCTGCTTCAGACGCGATTTTATGCAGCAGGTGTATAATTCGAAAAACCCGTTCCGTATAGTGGATATCGGCACTTGGGGATGTCTTGACAATTTCTCGCATTGCAACTGGAACAGCACGCTTGCCTTTGCCTCCGATAGCGGAATCTGGCTCTATTCGGGCGGATACCCGCGCCTTATAAGCGAGAAGCTTGATATAAGGGATTATACGGGCACGCGACTTGCCGCAAACGGTGACCAGCTGTACGCTTACGTGCCGTCGGAGAATAGGATATTTACCTATGAGAACACGGGTAACAGCTGGGGCGAAAGGGAGATCGGTAACGTTGCAATGCTTCGCGACAACGGCAGAGACGTTTATGCAATTAAAAACGACGGCTCCGTATGGCTTGTTGACAGGGGCGAGTACGGTGAGTTCTGTGTGGAGACGGATTTTATGTCGCTCGGCATCCAGAACCCCAAAAGCCTCAAGGGCGTTGCCGCAACGGCAGAGCTTGGGGAGGACAGCGAGCTGACCGTTTCCATACTTTACGAGAACGGTGAGCTGCGTGCGGTAAGCAGCACCTCGCCCGGAATACAGGTTCTGCGCACCGCTGTGCGTACACGCAGAGGAGATTTTGCAAAGATACGTCTTTCCGGTCACGGAAGGGTGGATATGTTCGGTATTTCCGTATCCTTTGCTTATGAGGATACGGCGGGAGGTATGTGATGACGGATACGGACAAGCGTCTCCTTTCCATTCAGCGCAGTATAGAGGAGCTTTACGATAATCAGGTGCGCCAGCGCAGGATGCTTTCCGACCTTCTTTACAATCTCGATTGGGACAATATGCCGGCCGTTAAGGAAATGATCGAGCGCTATAAATCCGAAAACGGAGAGGCTATCGCTTCGATAAGAATGAGCGCCGATGAAAATTATGCCGCGATAGAGAGCCTTGCCGCCGTTCAAACCGAGCAGGGTATAAGCCTTGCGGCTATAACGCAAACGGCAACCGAGCTTGGCGCGGAGGTCGTTATTGCCGCAGAGGCGGCAAGTGAGGCAAACGGCAAGGTGTCAAACGGCGCATATATCATCGCAAGAGTAAATGAGGACGGGTCGGGAGTTAAGATAAGTGCGGACAAGGTTGCGATAGAGGGCTTTGTAACCTTTGAGAGCCTCCAAGCTCCCGGAGAAACCACCATAAACGGTGCTAATATAGAAACAGGCACGCTTGCCGCAGATAAGATTGCGGTAGGGCCTAACGGGCAGATAGATTTCGGCCGACTCGGCTCGCTTGAATTCTTAACTCCCGACGGTGCAAGCGGAGAGATCCGTCTGAACGAGAATGAGTACGGGCGAGGAGAGATAAGCGTAAGGGCGGATATGTACGTAGGTATTTCCGCAGGCTCTGCCAACTTTATTTTGAACGAGCTTCCGAACGGAGATACCGAGGCACGTATATACGCGGGTGAGCTTGTTATAAACGGAAACCGCGGATTGACAGGCACTTACTCTCTCGGTGGCGGAAGCGTTACCGTACAAAACGGAATTGTCGTGAACGTAGTGGAGGGAAGCGGAGGTGGCTCAGATGCTCCCACTTCGCTTATGGCTCCCTACGTTAGCGTAAATGGAGAAAGCGCATCTTTTAGCATTGATAACCCTAACGGCAAGGGTAAGATCTGCTATCAAGAGGCTTATTACGATTCTAACGGAAGCACTTGGACGTCGAGCGTTAAAACAAGCACCGCTTCGAGCGTATCGAGCTATTTCAGCAAGCTTCCTCCGTACGGTGGAGAGCTTGAGATATCCGCTTGGGTAGAGTGGGACGGACATGCGAGTCCGACGGCAAGTGCAAGCGATACGATGGCATAAGGAGGAAAGATGATATTAGAAATAAAGGTATCCGAAAGCAGCATATATTGCAAGCGCGCTGAAATCGTTTCGGGTAACGGCGATGGGGCAAGTGCGGTATTTTCCTTTGACAAGGGATGGTATGGATATGCAAAGACGGCGGTGATGTTCCGCGTTTTCGGAACGCAGTACAGCGTGCCGCTTGATGGGGATGCTTGTCCGATTCCCGGTGCGCTGCTTAACGGCGCGGGCAGGCTATACATAGGAGTTTACGGTGTGCTTAACGGTAAGACGTTAAGCACCGGATTTACCTCCGTGGAGGTGCTTGCAGGTGCTGCCGAGGGCGGCACTCGCGAACCGCCGGACGCATATGCTTATACCAGACTGCTTGAGATGGTTACGGAGGCGGTAAACAGCACACAGCTTTTGCATACAGAGGTGAACGCAAGACTTGACGTTTACACGGCGGAGTATGAAGAGGCGGAATTTAAGCGCAGTGCGGCGGAAGGTGTGCGCATGGAGCAGGAGCAAAAGCGACTCGAGGCCGAGGTAGTCCGCGAGGAGCGCGAGAAGGCGCGAGAGGCAAGAGAAAATGACGTTGCCGCAGAAGAGGAGAGAAGGCGCGTTGCCGAAAATCAGCGCATAGCAAACGAGGAGGAGCGCATACGCTCCTGTGTATCGAAGGACTATCTTGACCACTTCATTGCTACACAGCTTGGCGATATATCCTCGGCGCTTGATAATCTGCATTCATACGCGCTTGAAAAGACGGGCGGAGGTGCGAAATGACGGTTGCCGATAAGATTACTCGGGTAAAGGAGGATATTGATGCCGTTCACGAGGCAGGGGTGTCGGAGGGGATAAAATCGGCATACGATGCGTTTTGGGACGTTTTTCAAAATAAAGGCGCGCCAAGACAGTACAATAATGCCTTCTGCACCGGCTGGACGGATGAAAATTATAACCCCAAATATCCTATAACAATACCCGAAAATACGGGATTAACATATCTTTACGCATACAATACGAGTGTAACGGACACGAAGGTGACGATAACGGCACCATACACCACGATATATATGTTCTATTGGATGGCTAACTGCCACACGATTCGTAAGCTGGTGGTAACCCCAAGCACAACCTTTGAGGGGGCGTTTTATTATTGCCTAAAGCTCAAAAACATCACTATCGAGGGTGTTATTGCAAATAACGTTGATCTGCAATGGAGCACCGTGCTTTCCAAGGCAAGCATCCAAAACGTTATAGGCGTGCTTTCGACAACGGCAAGCCAAAAAACGCTGACGCTTTCTAAGACTGCGGTAAATAATGCATTTACAACGGAAGAGTGGACGGCGCTCGCGAATACTCGCTCCAATTGGACGATTTCACTCGTATAGGAGGTAGATGATGAGAAAAGTAATAACGGCAACAGAGGGGTATATCCTCACTGATGGCGAAATTTACGGCACGGAGATATATCTTGCCGACGGTGTAGATGGAGAAGCGTTTTACGAAATCACGCTTGAGGAATACAATGCAATGCTTGAAAGCGGAGAAGCGACGGATGCGGATTACCGCTCTGCGCTGAAGAAAATGGGGGTACGGGTATGAGACGTGCAGAGCTTGATGCGGCAGTAAGGGCCTCCAAGAGTGAGACGAGGGAGGCATTGCAGCTCGTGTATGATTCACTCAACCAGGGCCAACAGAATAAGATAGTCAAGGATGCGAGGGTGAGGGCGCTGTTTGCACTTTACGGAGTTGATTATCGGGGAGATAGCGCGAAATGACCTGGGAAATATTATGTGGACTTATCACGCTTGTGACCTTTATGCTTGCGGTAGGCGGTGTGCTTGTTAAGCTTATACGTACGCTTGCGATGCTGGA
>JAFOAB010000009.1 GCA_017382555.1 Clostridia bacterium | reverse complement strand
GCGAGAGTTTGCTCCGTACGTAGATGATTTTGACGAGCTTTGCGCGAAAATAGAGGCGTATTCCAAAAGCACGTCTTTGCTATTTGTGCTTGAATCTATGAAGAACTTGGCAAACAATGGCAGAGTAAGCCATCTTGCGGCAAAGGCGGCGGGTATACTCGGCATTCGCGTTGTCGGTAAGGCGAGCGACAAGGGCGACCTTGAGCAGCTCGAGAAGTGCCGCGGCGAGGCAAAGGCCCTTGCATCCGTTGTCAGAATAATGGGCGAGATGGGCTACGTTGGCGGCAAGGTGCGTATAGGTAACTGCCTTAATGCCACAGCTGCTGAGAAGCTGAAGACCGCACTTCTTGAAAAACACCCCACTGCGGATATAGAACACTATCAGAGCGGCGGCCTTTGCTCCTTCTACGAGGAAAAGGGCGGACTGATGATAGGCTTTGAGCATTAAACGGAGAAGAAATGAAGATTACCGAGCTTTTAAAGAAAGAAACACTTACGCTTTCCTTTGAGGTTTTTCCGCCGAAGACCGAAAGCGGCTTTGAGACAGTAAAGGAAGCGACGGAAAAGATCGCAAGGCTTTGCCCCGCTTATATGAGCGTTACGTACGGCGCGGGTGGCGGCACAAGCAAATACACGCTTGATATTGCAAAAAACATAAAGGAGACCTACGGCGTTCCCACGCTTGCGCATCTTACGTGCGTTTCCTCCACAAGGGAGACGGTGCGCGAAAGAATTGCGGATATGAAGGCGGCTCATATTGAAAACGTAATGGCGCTCCGCGGTGATATCCCCGAGGCAATGCTTGGAGATGACCGCAGTAAATGGGATTACCGATACGCAATCGACCTTGTGCGCGAGCTGAAGGAGGAGGGAAGCTTCTGCATCGGCGGCGCCTGCTACCCCGAGATACATCCCGAAAGCCCCGATCAGCGCGCGGATATCGAATATCTGAAGGAAAAGGTAGATGCGGGCTGTGATTTTCTTACCACGCAGATGTTCTTTGATAACAATTTGCTGTATAACTTCCTTTATAAAATAAGGGAGAAGGGAATAACCGTTCCCGTTATCCCGGGAGTTATGCCTATTACGAACGCAAATCAGATCGAGCGCGCGATTAAGCTCTCCGGGTCCTTTATGCCGAGGCGCTTTGTCAGCCTTGTTGATAAATTCGGGCACGATCCCGCGGCAATGAAGCAGGCGGGAATTGCTTATGCCACCGATCAGATAATAGATCTGTTTGCAAACGGAATACGCAACGTGCACGTTTATTCCATGAATAAGCCCGATGTTGCGGAAAAGATACTGTCAAGCCTTTCCGACATTCTCGGAAAGTAGTTCCGGCGGAGTGATTATGAATTTCAGAGATTTTTTGAGGGATAACGTAGTTATCCTTGACGGCGGTATGGGTACCCTGCTTCAGGCAAGGGGGCTTATGCCCGGGGAAAGCCCCGAAAAATGGAATATTACCCATCCCGAAGAGATATGCGCCATTCATAGGGCGTATTATGAGGCGGGAAGCAACGTTGTAAGCACAAACACCTTTGGTGCGAATCTTTTAAGGTTTACCGAATGCGATCTTGATGAGATCGTGCGCTGTGCATTTGAAAATGCTAAAAAAGCAAGGCTTGAAAGCGCGGGAGGGCAGGAAAAGTTCATAGCGCTTGATATCGGCCCCTGCGGACGTCTCCTTGCACCCTGCGGGGATTATCCGTTTGAGGATGCTGTCGCTTTGTTTGCACATACCGTACGCCTTGGCGTTAAGTACGGTGCGGAGCTTATTATCATCGAAACGATGAACGACAGCTACGAGACAAAGGCGGCACTTCTTGCGGCAAAGGAAAACAGCACGCTTCCCGTTATCGTCACCAATGCGTACGGTGAAAACGGCAAGCTGATGACAGGTGCGGATGCGGACGTTATGGTTTCCTTGCTTGAGGGCATGGGTGCCGATGCAATCGGCGCAAATTGCTCCCTCGGCCCGAAGCAGCTATCCCCCATAGTTGCCCGTATATGCGAGCGTGCCTCCGTTCCCGTTGCCGTTAAGCCCAATGCGGGACTTCCGAGGGTGGAAAACGGAAAAACGGTGTTTGACGTTACTGCGGACGAATTTGCCGAGTGCGTGGCGGAGATGGTGCGCGGCGGTGCACACCTTTGCGGTGGTTGCTGCGGCACAACGCCCGAGCATATAAGAAAAACTGTTGAGCGCGTAGGAAAAATTGCTCCCGCCCCCCTGAAAAACAAGGGCATTACGGTGGTAAGCTCCTATTCCCGTGCCGTTGATTTTGCACTTGAACCCGTGCTCATCGGCGAGCGCATCAATCCTACCGGTAAAAAACGCTTCAAGCAGGCGCTTGCCGAAAACGATATGGCATATATCCTCAACGAGGGTATAAAGCAGTGTGAGGCGGGAGCGCATATACTGGACGTTAACGTAGGCCTGCCCGAAATTGACGAAAGGGATATGC
>JAFOAB010000189.1 GCA_017382555.1 Clostridia bacterium | reverse complement strand
CCGCCGTCAACGTTAATAAATTCTCCGTTTTTGAGAAGTCCTACGGCACGGCTGACACTGGGCTTGGAATATCCAAGCTCCGCACATATATCTATGGAGCGCACGCCCTTACCCGTTTTGCCGAGTACGTATATCGTTTCAAGATACATTTCGCCCGATTCCTGAAGATTCATAGTGCCCTCCCAATACTTATTAAGTTAATTATATCATCAAAAGCGACGTTTTGCAATATAAATATCAAAAACCGCTTACGCATTGCGTAAGCGGTTTTCTGATCACTCGATATCAACCGTTACCTTCTCGTTAAGAGAATTTGCGGCTGCTTTCATAATGAGGCGTATGGATTTTGCTATCCTGCCGTGTCTGCCAATGACCATTCCCATATCGGAGGGTGCAACCTTGAGGGTAAGCAGAATTTCTCCGCTTTCCTTTCTCTCCTCGGTTACCTCAACGCAATCGGGATTGTCAACAATAGCTTTGGCAATGTCAGCAAGAACATCCTTGAGTATAATCATTATGTTCCCAACTTTGCCGGACGGCAAATCCTTTCTTACTCGATAATGCCGCTCTTCTTAAGAAGTGCGCGAACAGTATCGGTGGGCTGAGCACCGTTCTTGATCCAGGTCTTTGCCTTGTCTGCGTCGATCTTTACGGTCTCGGGGTTGGTAAGGGGATCAAAGTAACCGATCTCCTCGATGAAACGACCGTCGCGGGGGCTACGGCTGTCAGCAACGATAACTCTGTAGCTGGGAGCCTTCTTCTTTCCGATTCTGGTAAGTCTGATTTTTACTGCCATGGTTTTTTCCTCCAAAAAATATAAAATGTTTTTATTTTAAATTTATAAAAATCCGTTAAAACGGCATTTTCATCATTCCGCGGAACTTCTTCGAGCCCTTGCCTGTGAACTGCTTCATCAGCTTATTCATCTGCTCAAACTGCTTGAGAAGTCTGTTTATCTCCTCAACGGACGTACCGCTGCCCGCCGCAATTCTCTTCTTGCGGGAGGAGTTGATTATATCGGGCTTTTCCCTCTCGCGAGGTGTCATGGAAAGGATGATGGCCTTGGTTCTGTCCATCGCCTTTTCATCTATCTTTGCATCCTTAAGCGCGCCCGCCTTCATACCGGGTATCATACCCGCTATCTGCTCAAGGCTTCCCATATCCTTCAGCTGCTCAAGCTGATCGAGATAATCGGCAAGCGTAAAGCGCGATTGCCTCAATTTCTGCTCAAGCTCCACCGCCTTCTTCTCGTCAAACGCCTGCTCCGCCTTTTCTATCAGCGTAAGAACGTCGCCCATTCCGAGAATACGGGAGGCAAGTCTGTCGGGGTAAAAGGGCTCGAGCATATCAAGCTTTTCACCCACACCGATAAACTTAATCGGCTTACCGGTTATATAACGCACGGAAAGCGCGGCACCGCCACGGGTATCTCCGTCCATCTTCGTAAGGATAACGCCCGTAATATCAAGGCGCTCGTTGAAGCTTTTTGCAACGTTTACGGCATCCTGGCCCGTCATTGCATCAACGACAAGCAGAATTTCCGTCGGCTGTGCAACCGCCTTTATATCCTCAAGCTCCTGCATAAGACCATCGTCAACGTGCAGACGTCCCGCCGTATCGATGAACACCATATCGTTGCACTGGCGCTTTGCATACTCAAGACCCGCACGTGCAATGTCAACCGCGGGGATATCGGTACCCATAGAGAATACCGGAACTCCGACAGCCTCACCGACCGTTTTCAGCTGATCTACAGCCGCGGGACGGTAGATATCGCAGGCAACGAGCAGGGGGCTTTTGCCCTTCTTTTTGAAGTAAGAGGCAAGCTTTGCCGTATGAGTGGTTTTACCCGCACCCTGAAGACCGCACATAAGCACGACCGTGGGGGGCTTGGGGGATATATCAAGCTTGGAGTTTTCACCGCCCATAATGGCGACAAGCTCCTCGTTGACTATTTTAACTATCTGCTGTGCGGGAAGAAGGCTTTCAAGCACGTCGGAGCCAACTGCACGCTCGGTAACTCTGGATACGAACTCGCGTACTACCTTGAAGTTAACGTCAGCCTCAAGAAGCGCAAGCTTGACCTCTCGCATACCCTCGCGTACGTCTGCCTCCGTAAGCTTTCCCTTACTTCTGAAGCGCTTGAACGCGCCCGCAAGCTTATCGGTAAGACTTTGAAACATATTCTATCCTTTGCTCACTTTTGTGTGTACGCCGCAAAAACCGCATTTGCGGCTACGTTGAGGCTTTCGGCATCCTCTTCTTTTCCTGCAGCGGCAAGCTTATCTGCAATTCGGCGGATCTCCAAAACAGCGTCGGAAAGCGTTTTTTCCCTATCGCGGTATTCACCGCAGAGCCCCAGCCGCTCTTCAAGAAACAGCAGGTGCTTTTCCCCTCTTTTTATGGAAGCGCGCACACCCTGACGGGTAAGCCCGCGTCCCTCTGCGATCTCCGCAAGGGAAAGATCCTCAAAATAATAAGCGGTAAGAACGTCGCGCTGATCCTCCGGCAACGTATTGCCGTAAAAATCAAGCAGATGCCCTATGCCCAGGTCCTTAACATACATCGGTCTTCTCCGAATTTAGCTGTAAACAGAATTGCTTTACAATAATAGCATAAGGTTTTCGCTAAGTCAATAGTTTTTTCAAAAAAATCTTATTGATTTATTTGATTGCTTGCTTTATAATAAATATGTAATATTTTTCTACGGAGACACTATGCTGAAAAATCTTTTCCCCAAGCTTAAGGAAGCGCTTATATCGGTGCTTCCCGTTTCTATTATCGTGCTTATACTGGGATTAACTCCCCTGACGGGTCTGACGGTCAAGGAGACCGTCGTCTTTTCCGTTTCCGCTATATTTCTTATCATCGGTATAGGTCTCTTTAACCTCGGCGCCGACCTTGCGATGACTCCGATAGGCGAGCATACCGGTGCGGGACTTACGAAAACGAGAAAGACAAACATCCTTCTTTCCGTATGCTTTATAATGGGTCTGCTCATCACGGTTGCGGAGCCGGATCTTTCCGTGCTTGCAAATCAGGTAAGCGCGGTCATCAACCCCACCGCACTCGTTTTTACCGTTGGCATCGGTGTCGGACTTTTCCTCGTTTGCGCTGTTATCAAGATCATCGCGCACAAGAATCTTTCCGCACTTCTGATGTTCTTCTATATGGTCCTGTTTGCGTTCTGCGCACTGCTTATCGAAACCGGAAAAAGCGACTTTCTGCCCCTCGCGTTTGACTCCGGCGGAGTTACCACCGGTCCCATCACCGTTCCCTTCATAATGGCGCTTGGTGTAGGTATCGCGGCGACCTTCGGCGGCAGCAACTCGGGCGAAAACAGCTTCGGTCTCGTTGCGCTTTGCTCCATCGGCCCCATGCTTGCGGTTGCTGTGCTTTCCCTTTCCGCGGGCGGTGAGCTTACGTACGAGCTTCCCGATTACTCGATAAGCGACAATCTCATTTCCTCCGTGATTCACACTCTCGCGCACACCGCGGAAGAGGTAGCGCGTGCGCTCGGACTTATCGTTGCATTCTTTCTTATCCTTCAGTTCACCGTTCTCAAGCTGCCGAAAAAGAAGATATTCCGTATCCTCATCGGCGTTGCATACACGTTTATCGGTCTTCTCGTATTTCTTACCGCCGTTACCATCGGCTTTATGCCCATCGGCTTCCGTATCGGCGAGGAGATGACCAAGGCAGGAAGTATCGCACTTGTTGTATTCGGCATTATTATCGGAGCCGTTACCGTACTCGCAGAGCCTGCGGTGCACGTGCTTAACAAGCAGGTTGAGGAGATTACCGGCGGTACCGTATCCAAGCGCTCTATGATGATCGCGCTCTCACTCGGTGTCGGTGTTTCCATAGGTCTTTCCGTACTGCGTATGATCCTTGATTTCTCCGTTCTCTACTATCTTGTACCCGGTTACCTTATCGCGCTCGGACTTT
>JAFOAB010000188.1 GCA_017382555.1 Clostridia bacterium | reverse complement strand
CCTTGTTATATGCCTCGGTAGCTCAGTTGGTAGAGCGTGGGACTGAAAATCCCTGCGTCGCAGGTTCGATTCCTGCCGGAGGCACCATAAGGCACGCACAGCAAAAATAGTTGCACCGAGTGGCGGCTCGTAAAATACGTACCGATTTTAGTGACAGCGTAAACGTGCCTTGTATTAAATTTAAAAAGATATTTATTACGAAAAGGAGTGAGTTTCATGTTAAATCAGCTCAAACAGGAAGCAAACAGAGCCTTCACCGAAAACGGTGCGGCAACACTTAGAACAACCGGATCGGATTGCCTTGACCTGTTCGCAACCATTGGCGCATTGAGGCGCGCAAGCGAAGACGAGATAGAAAACCGTTTTATCCGCGCATTTACCGAAAACAGAGATATAGCTATGAAGCTCCTGTTTTTTGCACGTGATATACGCGGAGGTCTTGGCGAGAGGCGCGTGTTTAAGGTTATTCTTAATTGGCTGGCTAATAACGAGCCCCAGACCGTACGAAAGAACCTCGAATACATAGCCGAATACGGTCGCTTCGACGATCTTCTTGCCCTTATGGATACCCCCTGCGAGAAGGCGATGCTCGACGTTCTCAAGGCTCAGCTTGATGCCGATAACGCGGCACTGGAAAGCGGTGGCGAGGTATCCTTGCTTGCAAAGTGGCTCCCTTCGGTAAATGCATCGAATAAGGAAACCGTTTTGTATGCAAAAAGAATTGCGCGGCATTTCGGAATGCAGGATGCTAGCTATCGCAAGGCGCTCGTTGCCCTTCGCGCACACATCCGCATAATCGAAAACAATCTCCGCGAAAGAGATTACAGCTTCGATTACGAAAAGCAGCCCTCCAAGGCTATGTTCAAGTACCGCAAGGCGTTTATGCGCAACGACGGAGAGCGCTACAATCAGTTCCTTGATAAGGTCAGTGTCGGTGATGCAAAGCTCCATGCAAGCACGCTTATGCCCTACGAAATAATTACCCCCTTTTTCCGTAGTAAAGTAAGTGATGAGGAGAGAAAAGCGATTAACACAACTTGGATTTCGCAGGAGGATTTTGGAGATACCGAAAATGCCATAGCTGTCATTGATGGATCGGGTTCTATGTATAGATACGGAGATCCTATTCCCGCGACCGTTGCGCTTTCGCTTGGTATTTACTTTGCGGAGAGAAACAAGGGCGCATTTAAGAACCACTTTATCACTTTTTCCGAAAACCCTCAGCTCGTAGAGATCAAGGGTGAGGATATTCTTGATAAGGTGCGTTACTGTCATGGCTTTGACGAGGTTGCAAACACGAATATCCAAAAGGTGTTTGAGCTGATACTTAATGCCGCAAAAAAGAATTCCTTACCCCAAGAGGAGCTTCCCAAAAAGCTTTATATCATCTCGGATATGGAATTTGATTGCTGTGCAAGAGGTGCTTCTCTTACCAATTTCGAGTATGCTAAAAAGCTCTTTGCCGATGCGGGATATATACTGCCCGAAATCGTTTTCTGGAACGTGGCAAGTCGCACAAGACAGCAGCCCGTAACCAAGAACGAGCAGGGAGTAGCGCTTGTTTCCGGCTGTACGCCCAAGCTGTTTGAAATGGTGGCAGGCGGCGCGCTTGACCCTTACGCATTTATGCGTGAGGTGGTCGAGAGCGAAAGATACGCAAAGATCGTAGCGTGAGTGATTAGGGGGTGTTGAAAAACGCCCCCTTTTATGTTTGTGATGGATCTAAAAAAGAAAAATGCAGGAAAATCGCAGCTTTTTTTCCGTGATATCGAGTGGTTTGAGTGGTAAAATATGCTTGCAAGCGGATCTTAAATACAAAAAGGAGGATGAAAGATGCTTTTCTTTAAGAAGGCAAAAAGAAATAAGCTGTTTAAGCACCTTAAATGCGCCTTTCCGCAGGAGCTTGAGGCGGACGTAAGGGCAGTTTGCAACGTTATGCACACAAAAAGTGCGGCGTATGACGGAGCGCTTTTCGATTACCTTGATATAGATTGGCAGCTTTTGTCGGGGGAGACGGTTTTGATGCCGTACCGCATTTACGTCAGTGATGTGCTTGACGGCAACGTGGTGCTTACGGAAGTGCAAAGGCTTATTTATCACTGTATTTTTACCCGAAGCTATGACGGATACGTACGCCGTAGACACGTTGAGGCTCTGCTTGATTCGGATACACCGGACTTTGCAATGCCGTACGTACTAAAGCTTTGCGATGAGTACGTAAAGGAGATCCAAGAGGCCGTTTACGATAGGCTGAAGGATAGAAATTGTAACAAGTATAAGGAGCTTTGCCAACTG
>JAFOAB010000187.1 GCA_017382555.1 Clostridia bacterium | reverse complement strand
GCCGTACCCGTTGCGGCATTCATCATACTCGTTTATCTGTGGCTGAAGGAGGGCGCGATACCCGTTTTCATCAGCTTTTTGATGGTTTTCCCCCTTATGTGGGCAAATACGGAGGCAGGCCTTGCCGCGATAGACACCAAGCTTATTGAAATGGCAAGGGTTATGGAGCTTCCGCGCAAAAGCATACTGCGCCATATTATATTCCCCGCAGTGCTTCCCCCCATTGCCGCTGCGCTTACGACGGGGCTTGGCTTTGCGTGGAAATCCGGCGTTGCCGCAGAGGTCATCTGCCGTACGGGCGATTCCGTCGGCAATCTGCTGTGGGCAAGCAAGACCTCCGTGGAATATGACGAGGTATTTGCAATTACGGCTGTCATCGTGGTGTTAAGCGTTCTGCTTGAAAACGCGCTGAAGCTTGCTCTCGGGAGGTTCAAACGTGATAAAGCTGAATGACGTTACCTTCGCATATAAAAACAGCGCTCCCGTAATTGAGGGGCTTACCCTGCATATAAAAAAGGGCGAGCGAGTGCATCTTTTGGGCGAAAGCGGTGTTGGTAAAACAACGGTACTGCGCCTCATTATGGGGCTGGAAAGACCGCAAAGGGGCACCGTGGAGCTTGCGGAAAACGCAAAAATTTCTGCTGTTTTTCAGGAAAACAGACTCATCCCCACCGTAAACGCGCTTGAAAACGTTGCGCTGTTTTCAAGCACCGAAAGGGCAACGGAAATACTTACAAGGCTCGGACTTGCAAGCGATCTGAACGCAATGCCCGACGAGCTTTCGGGCGGTATGAAGCGCCGCGTTGCGCTTGCCCGCGCGCTTGCAAGGGAAAGTGATATACTTATCCTTGACGAGGCGATGACGGGGCTGGATGATGCGAATCGAGAGCGCGTTGCCGCCGTTATAAACGAATATGCCGCCAATCGCACCCTTGTGTGCGTAACGCACGATCAAAGGGAAGCGGAGCTTATTAACACAAAGGACGTCACTATCGTTTGATAATGACGCCCTTTTCTCTTTACAAATCGCACAAATGGGGTTATACTGTTCTTATAATATAAAAAACCAATATCATTAAGCTAAACCAACCGCAAGATCCTTCGCTACGAGCCCTGCTGTCATTCTCGAGGAAGCGAAGCGACCGAAGAATCCGCAGGGCTCTTTGCTCGAGGATGACGGGCGGTTGGCACTTTCTTAGCTTAATGACATTGTGAAAGGAGCAGAATATGGAACTGAAAACCGCACTTCAACAATACTATAAGCTGCAAGCCAAGCTTGCCGCATACGGACACGCGATGGCGCTTATTTATTATGACGGTGCAACAACGGCACCGAAGGCAACCGCCGCAAACAGAGGACAGACACTCTCCGTTTTAAGCGAGGAGAGCTACCTGCTTTCCACGGGAAAGGAGACGGTTGAGCTGCTTGAATTCCTTGATGCACACAAGGCCGAGCTTTCCCAAAAGGATGCACGCTCCGTTTACCTCGCGCTGAAGGACATCCGCGATATGCAGAAGATCCCGATGGACGAATACGTTGAGTATCAGCAGATACTTGTGGAGGCGGATGACGTTTGGCACACGGCAAAGGAAAACAGCGATTTTGCGCTGTTTATGCCCTGCCTTGAAAAGATATTTGATTTTGAAAAGCGCTTTGCACGCTACTGCGCACCCGAAATGCACCCCTATAACTACTGCCTCAACAAATACGAGGACGGTCTTAATATGGAAAAGTGCGACGAGTTCTTCGGCGCACTCAAGAGCCGCCTCGTGCCGCTTATTAAGAAGATAGGAGAAAGACCGCAGATAGACGATAGCTGTCTTTACGGTCATTTTGATGCCGCAAAGCAGGAGAAGTTCGGACTTGCACTTATGGACATCATCGGCATCGACAAGGGGCATTGCGGTCTTGCAACTACCGAGCATCCGTTCACCACAAGCCTCGGCTCGCACCACGACGTGAGAATAACCACCAATTACAAGGAGGATAATTTTGCTTCCTCCATGTTCAGCGTTATCCACGAGGGCGGACACGCGCTTTACGATATGAACAGCGCGGACGAGCTTGCGTACACCAATCTCGACGGCGGCGTTTCCATGGGCATACACGAAAGCCAGAGCCGCTTTTACGAGAATCTGCTCGGCAGAAGCCGCGCGTTTGCCGAGTACGTATTCCCCACCGTCAAGGAGTGCTTTGCAGAGCTTGGAAGCTACACCGCAGAGGATTTCTACCGCGCGATAAACAAGGTGGAGCCCTCGCTTATCCGCGTGGAGGCAGACGAGGTTACCTATGCACTTCACGTTATGGTCAGATACGAGCTTGAAAAGCGCGTAATGTCCGACGAGCTTGCGGTGAAGGATCTGCCCACCGAATGGAACAAGCTGTATAAGGAGTACCTCGGCGTTGACGTTCCCTCCGACCGCGAGGGCGTGCTTCAGGACAGCCATTGGTCGGGCGGTGCCATCGGCTACTTCCCCTCCTATGCGCTCGGTAGCGCATACGGCGCACAGCTGCTGAAGAAGATGAAGGAGACGGTAGACGTCGATAAATGCATTCGCGAGGGCAATTTCGCGCCCATAAATGCGTGGAACAAAGAAAACATATGGCAGCACGGCTGTACCTACACCCCCGCAGAGCTGCTTGACCGCGTCCTCGGCGAAAGGTTCGACCCCACCGTGTTCACCGATTATCTCGAAGAAAAGTACGGGGATATTTACGGGGTTTGAGATGCCTGCGGTTGTAGGGACAGGCGTCCTCGACTGTCCGCGGAATACGCATCAAAAAACGGCGGAATCCACCAATTAAGCCAACCGCAGTCATCCACAAGCAAATAGCCCTGCAGATTCTTCGGTCGCGTCAGCCTTTGCTGTCATGCTCGAGCGTAGCGAAGCATCTGCAAAGGCGCAATAACGCTCCCTCAAGAATGACAGCAGGGCTTGTATCGAAGTATCTTGCGGTTGTAGGGACAGGCGTCCTCGACTGTCCGTTACCTCATAGGGGCGATTCACGAATCGCCCACCGTTTTAAGCCTTCTCCGGCGGGAGAAGGTGTCGCGGAACGCGACGGATGAGGCGTCTGCGTGGCGACCATCGGTCGTCCGCCCGCGGGGTGTCCGGAGGTCTAACCTACGGTTTGTACCGATTCTCGATCGTAGGGGAGGGGTCTCCCCTCCCGTCGTTCCATATCGTATATTCGCGGGAGGCGAAACGCCTCCCCTACGGGTATTACGCACATCTCGTATGGGCGGATTCCATATCCGCCCGCCGAGATTCTTCGGTCGCGTCAGCCTTTGCTGTCATGCTCGAGCGTAGCGAAGCATCTGCAAAGGCGCAATAACGCTCCCTCAAGAATGACAGCAGTGCTTGTATCGAAGCATCTTGTAGGGACAGGCGTCCTCGACTGTCCGTTACCTCGTAGGGGCGATTCACGAATCGCCCACCGTTTTAAGCCTTCTCCGGCGGGAGAAGGTGTCGCGGAACGCGACGGATGAGGCGTTTGCGTGGCGACCATCGGTCGTCCGCCCCCTCGTAGGGGCGATTCACGAATCGCCCCCCCGACAACAACGAAAAACCGTGTCGAAATATGAAAAACGAAAAAAATAATATTTTTTTGCTAATG
>JAFOAB010000186.1 GCA_017382555.1 Clostridia bacterium | reverse complement strand
GATGTTCCAAATGATATATTCTTTTCCTTCTTCTGCCTGCCACAGGTTCATAGTCATCACCGCTTTGCTTTATAGGTCTGATCAAAATTAGCATATGCTAACCATTGGTCGGAAAATAACGGTTAGTCGCATCTAACCACGCTTAGTTTACTTCCTCATCCACCTTTTGTCAAGACATTTTCCGCCAAATTTGGGGGGCATTGATTTTCCTCTGCGTCTACGCTATAATAACGGTAATGACCATGCAAAGGAGGGTTTTGCGTGTCCTTGAAAGAATCGGGCGAAATGTATTTGGAATCCATTTATGTTTTGTGCAAAGAGCGCGGCAGTGTGCGTTCGATCGACGTGGCGGAATATATGAACTTTTCCAAGCCGAGCGTCAGCCGCGGCGTTGGCATTTTGAAAGAACAGCAATTCATCTCGGTAGACAAAGACGGCTATATCTCCCTCACCGACCTCGGAAAACAGGCGGCGGAAAAGATCTTTGAGCGGCACACCGTTCTGACAGCCGTGCTGATGGCGCTCGGCGTTTCCGAACAGGAAGCCGCTGACAACGCCTGCCGCATGGAGCACATTCTTTCCGATGAAGCATTCTTCGCAATCAAAGCGCACTACGAAAAAATGAAAGCATAACAAAACGGGAAAGACCTTTCAGTCTTTCCCGTTTTTCATTTACTTCTTGAGTTTGTTGTCGATCACATCACGCAGAAGCGCCGTGAATTCGTCCATGCTCATTGCACCGAGATCGCCGTCGGCACGGTGGCGCGGGGAGACCGTGCCGTTTTCCATATCACGGTCGCCAACGACCACCATGTACGGAACTTTCTCCAGCTGTGCCTCACGGATCTTCTTGCCGATCTTTTCGTTGCGATAATCAACCGTCACACGCATGCCCTGTGCTTCGAGTTTCTTTGCCTGTTCTGCGCAGTAATCGCAAGCACGGTCGGTAACGGGCAGGAAACGAACCTGCTCTGCGCTCATCCAAGTGGGCAGAGCGCCTGCGTACTTCTCGATCAGAAGTGCGAGCGTACGTTCGTAGCAGCCCATGGACGTGCGGTGAATGATATACGGCAGAGCCTTTTCGCCGTTCTCATCAATGTAAGACATGCCGAACTTTTCAGCCAGCAGCATATCGATCTGAATGGTAATGAGCGTATCTTCCTTGCCGAAGACGTTCTTGATCTGAATGTCGAGTTTCGGGCCGTAGAAAGCAGCCTCATCGATGCCGATTTCATAGTTGATGCCCAAATCGTCAAGAATTTCGCCCATGACTTTCTGCGCCGTTTCCCACTGCTCCGTCGTGCCTTCATACTTATCCGTATTGGCAGGATCCCACTGCGAGAAGCGGAACGTTGCATCTTCCTTCAGACCCAGCGTTTCGAGGCAGTAGTCAGCCAGTTCGAAACAGCCACGGAATTCTTCTGCCAACTGATCGGGGCGCAGAATGAGGTGACCTTCGGAAATGGTGAACTGACGCACACGGATCAGGCCGTGCATTTCGCCCGAATCTTCGTTACGGAACAGCGTCGACGTTTCGCCAAGGCGCATCGGCAGATCACGGTAACTTCTGCCTCGGTTGAGGAAGACCTGATACTGGAACGGGCAGGTCATCGGACGCAGAGCGAAGCATTCTTTCGTCTCATCGTCGGGATCGCCAAGGATGAACATACCGTCACGGTAATGATCCCAGTGACCGGAGATCTTGTAAAGATCGCGCTTTGCCATAAGGGGAGTTTTGGTAAGAAGGTAGCCGCGCTTCTGCTCCTCATCCTCTATCCATCTCTGGAGGGTCTGGATAACGCGGGAGCCCTTCGGGAGGATTATGGGAAGGCCCTGACCGATAACGTCAACGGTGGTGAAAAGCTCAAGCTCACGGCCGATCTTGTTATGGTCGCGCTTTCTTGCCTCCTCCACCTGATCAAGGTATGCCTTAAGCGCATCCTTTGAGGGGTATGCGGTACCGTAGATACGCTGAAGCATCTTGTTATCGGAATTTCCGCGCCAATATGCGCCGGTGCAGTTGGTAAGCTTGAATGCCTTAACCGCGCCCGTGGAGAAGAGGTGAGGACCCGCACAAAGATCGGTGAAATCACCCATACGGTAGAAGGATATTTCCTCGCCCTCGGGAAGGTCGTTGATAAGCTCTACCTTGTAGGGCTCGTCCTTCATAAACTCAAGTGCCTCTGCACGGGGGAGAGTAAAGCGCTCAAGGCGGAGATTCTCCTTAACTATCTTCTTCATCTCGCCTTCAATTGCGGCAAGAATGTCCTGAGAAAACGCGATCTCGGAATCGAAATCGTAATAGAAGCCGTTATCAACGGCAGGACCGATGGTAAGCTTTACGTCGGGGTAAAGTCTCTTTACCGCCTGTGCAAGCACGTGGCTTGCGGTGTGCCAGAAGGTCTTCTTGCCCTCTGCATTATCAAAGGTGTAAAGCACTACCTCGCAGTCAGCCGCGAGGGGAGTGGTAAGGTCTACTACCTTACCGTCGATACCTGCGCAAAGAACCTCTCTGGAGATAACGCCCGCAGCTGCGGCGGCGTCATACACCGTGGTGTTTTCCGCAACAACAGCGGAAACGTCTCCGAATTTAACGTTGATCATAATAATTCCCTTTCTTATATGTGAATGTTTTAAAAATCAAATTTTCCAGTTGCGATCGATAAACCGCGCAAGGGGCGATACCTTTGCCGATATTGCGTGCTTCGGGCACATCTCCTGGCAGCAGAAGCAGCGAATGCACAGCTTATAATCGTATTCGGGTATCCTTTTGCCGTTTTTGAAGTTAACAGCCTTCTTTTCCGCAGGACAGCTTTCCACGCATATTCCGCAGCCCACGCATTTTTCCTTATCTATCACGGGCTTTTTCTTTAACAGCGGCTCGAAGGGAGCGAGATGCTTTATCTTACCCTTATCCGCCGCTCCTCGGTATACGTCAAAATCGCTTACCGCATAACGCGCTCTGACCTCGGCGCAGGTCATCTCTTCCCTGCTTTCCCCGTCAAGCACCGTAATGCTTATCTTATCCGCATTCGTGTTACCGACACCGAAGGCTTCGCCGTACGTGTTTGTTGGCACAAGCGCGGGATCGAGATCCATAATCAGGCAAGCAACCGTATCAAGCGCAACGGGGTCCCTTGATGCAAGCAGCCAGCCCATATGCTTTACCGTTCCACCGGATGGACCGTTGCCCTCCATAGCGTCAATTCCGTCCATTACGTGAAGCACCGGCGGATACATGTTGTTAAGATCCGCAAGCGCCTTTGCAAAGGCAACGGAGTTCGGGTATTTAACGTGGGTTGCGCCCTTATTGAAGCCGTAAACAATTCCGAACAGATTCTTCTGCGCGCCCGTCATACGCTCAAGCATATGAGTTTTCATCTTGCAGACGTTTACGATAGCATCCGCCTCTCTCACCGCATTGCAGATGATAAAGCTTTTTGCGCTCTGCCCCTCCGGATACGCAACCTCCTCACCGCCCTCAAAATCGGCAAGCGGGATGCCGAGCCCTTCGGCGGCATCGTGTATTCCGCACGATTTGGCTATCTGCAGCGTACCCATAAAATGCGTACCCGGCGAATCACCGTAGCAGATATCCGAAAAGCCCTTGCCCTGCAGATATTTACCGACAGCCGAAAAAACGTCAGGGTGCGTCGTGACTGCCTTTTCCGGCGATGCCTTTGTAAGCAGATTCGGCTTTAAAAGTATTTTCTTGTCACGCTCCGGCAAGGCGGCGTCAAGCTCACCAAGCATTCGGAAAACGGCCTTTTCCGCTTCGGAATACTCCTCACAGCGGCAAAGCACTACCTTGCTTTTTTCCATAACAGCTCCAAAAAACAAAAAAGCCGAAGGCACAAAGGCCTTCGGGGTGTGGAATTATCCGCACGGTTCCACCCGACAGTTTAACTCAAAAAATATTCAAAAATCCGTAGCTTCCCCGGAAATGCGGGCGGTACTGT
>JAFOAB010000185.1 GCA_017382555.1 Clostridia bacterium | reverse complement strand
TCCCTACGGAGGTTACGACGTCGCGTAGGGGCGATTCACGAATCGCCCGTTAGTGGATTTAATTTGCGTTGGAAGAAAAAAGACCGATTGGAAATTTCCAATCGGTCTTTGTGTTTACTGTTTCTTTTCCGTAAGCTTTGCAAGGGTCTTCATTGCCTCGGGGATGTCGATATGCTGCGGGCACACGGATGTGCAGGCGCCGCAGGCGATGCAGGCAACGGGTCGTGCGGCAAGCTTATCCACGGATGCGCGGAGTGCGCCCTTGTCCTCGGTGGTCATATAGGTGTTATAAAGCTTCAGCGTTTCGGGGATCGCAATACCTGCGGGGCAGCCCTCGCAGTATCTGCATTCGGTACAGGGAAGCAGACGTGCGGAGATTATGATATCCGCAACCTTCTGCAGGGTTACACGCTCCTCTGCGCTTACCTCGCGGAAGCTTTCGCAGGTCTTGATGTTATCGTTGAGCGCATCAAAGTCCTTCATACCGCTGAGCACGCAGAATACGCCGCTTGCGGACATTGCAAATCGCATTGCATATGAGGGAACGGAGCGGCCCTCCTCGTTTTCAAGCAGCTTTTTGCCCGCCTCGGGAACGTTTACAAGCGCACCGCCGCGTACAGGCTCCATAATAAGGAAGGGCACGTTATACTCGTTTAAAAGCTCCTCAAGGCGCTTTGCGTCCTGCATGGTGTAATCGAGGTAGTTATACTGTATCTGACCGAAGTCCCACTTGTGTCCCTTCAGTATTGCTTCAAGCGCCACAGGTGTATCGTGGAAGGAGAATCCGAGGCGCTTGATCTTGCCCTCTGCCTTCAGCTTTTCAAGCTCGTCGATAACGCCAAGCTCGGTCATCTTTTCAAATCTCGCCTGCGTGAACGCGTGGCAGAGATAAAAATCAAAATAATCGGTTTTGCATCTTTCAAGCTGCTCGTTAAAGAACTTTCTGACTTCCGAAACGTCCTCAACAAGCCAAAGCGGAAGCTTGTCCGCAAGGTAATAGCTCTCGCGCGGATACTCCGCGAGAGCCTCTGCAAAAAAGCCTTCGCTCTTACCGCCGTGGTAGGGGTATGCGGTATCGTAGTAGTTGATGCCCGCCTCATATGCGCGGTCGATAAGCGCCTTTGCGGCATCGTAGTTTATGCTTTTGTCCTCATTTACGGGGAAGCGCATTCCGCCAAAGCCGACAGCGGAAACGCGTGCGTTTTTTGCGATATCTCCGTCCGGAGAACGATAATCAAAATACTTCATATCAACCTCTCAAAAGAAATAATGCTTTACAATGCCGTTTTCGTATACGGGCTCGGTCTCGCCTGCGATAAGGGGCATAAGATAGGCAAGGCACTCCTCGGTAATTCCGTTTGCCTCCGCATTGATGTAGCTGTCGGGCAGGTACTTGATGCGGTTTGCGATAAGATCGACGTTTGCGGTTTCGTAATTAACGGTATAGGGGGTGTTGGATACTCTCTTGTAAACAATCGTGCATCCGCTTGCGCCGCCGATAGCCGCCTTAACAGCCTCCTTGCCGATGCATACGGATTCGGTAAGGTCGGTAAGGGAAGCAATGTGGCTTGCACAGCGCTGAACGGTGTTAAGCTCGATGCCTCTGGTCTTGCATCCGAATTTAGCCTTGATAGCGGATGCAACGGTCTTTGCGGCGCCGGAAAGCTGCTTGTGACCGAATACGTCAACAGCACCGCTCTTATCCTCGCCAACAAAGGTGCCATCCGCAAAGCGAATACCCTCGGATACCGCAATTACAACGTTCGGGTGCTTCGCGAGCGCCTTTTCCACGTCCGCATACAGCTTTTCAAGGTCAAATACCTTCTCGGGAAAGTAGATAAGGTCGGGGATTGGATTGCCGACTGCGGCACCCGCGCCCGATGCGGAGGTAAGCCAGCCGGTATCTCTGCCCATTATCTCAATTACGGTAACGGCAGGTACGTCGTAAACGGCACAGTCCGCAATAACCTCGGTAACGGTGTTTGCAATGTACTTTGCGGCAGAGCCGAAGCCGGGGGTGTGGTCGGTCTCGCAAAGGTCGTTGTCGATAGTCTTCGGCACGCCCATAACGCGGATATCGTAGCCGATGCGCTTTGCGTACTTATCAAGCTTTGCGGCGGTATCCATGGAATCGTTGCCGCCTATGTAGAAGAAGTAGCGGATGTCAAGCTGACGGAAAAGCTCGAAAAGCTTTGTATAAACAGCATCGTCGCCCATAGGGTCGGGGAGCTTTCTTCTGCAGCTGCCGAGAGCCGCCGCAGGGGTGTTCTCCAGCATCTTGAGCTGCTTTTCGTCGTTCCACATATAGGAAAGATCGATGTATTTGCCGTTTGAAAGTCCGTCTATACCGTTCCTCATTCCGTACACGGTGCCGATGGTGCCGTCCTCATGGGCGGCAAAGCATCCGCGTATCACTCCGGAAAGGGTTGCGTTTATTGCGGCGGTGGGGCCGCCGGATTGTCCGACAATAGCATTGCCGATAAGCTTTGACATTGATATTACCTCGCAGATCAAATATTTTAACTATTAAAGTGTACCATTTATTGAATAATAAGTCAATGTAAAAATAGAATATATGTTTCAGGCACTTGAAAAAAAGCGAAAAAGATGGTAAAGTAATGCTGAATTTATGTTTGTGAGGGCGTTATGACCGAAAGAAAGAGAATCGACGTTTGCGGAGTGTTTTTCGATAATTTGGCCGCCGCAGAAGCGAGAGAAAGACTTTTCAGCGCATTGGACGGCGAATCGGGGCAGATGGCGTTATGCACCCCGAATCCCGAAATCGTTATGCTTGCGGAAAGGGACGAGCGCTTCCGTAATATACTCAATAATGCAGAGCTTGTCGTTGCTGACGGCATCGGCGTTATTAAGGGCGCGCAGATATTGAAGACACCGCTCCCCGAAAGAATACCCGGCATCGAGCTTGGCGAGGCCATGATAGAATACTGCGCAAAAAACGCGCATCCCGTATATTTTCTCGGCGGTAAGCCCGGAGTTGCGGACGAGGCGGCAGTGAAGCTAAAGGAAAAATACGAGGGACTTATCGTTTGCGGAACGCACGACGGATACTTCGATATGTCGGGCGGAGAAGTGAACGATGCGGTAATTGCGGAGATAAACGAAAAGGGCGCAAGGCTTGTGCTTGTCTGCGTAGGCGCGCCGAAGCAGGAAACGTGGATTGCCGATAACCGTGCAAAAATGCCCGCTGTCGGAGTTTTTGCCGGACTTGGCGGCAGCCTTGACGTTTTCAGCGGCAGGGCAAAGCGTGCTCCCGCATTTTTCTGCAAAACGGGGCTTGAGTGGTTCTATCGACTCCTGAAGGAGCCGTCCCGCATCGGCAGAATGAGCAAGCTTCCGCTTTTCCTCGTTCACGCGATGAAATATAGGAAAAATAGATAATCATATTGAGCAAAATTGAGTTCAAATGCTCACGCTTTTTGTGCGCATTGATAAAAACTTAACAAATTGCCGAAAAAATTTTAAAAAACTATTGTTTATGCGCAATTTTGTGTTATAATAGCATTTGGATAAATTGGCAAATTTATATCACAAGCAATTTTATTAAATATATTTGGAGGAAAAACACAAATGTCTGTAAAAGTTGCTATTAACGGTTTTGGCCGCATCGGCCGTCTCGCATTCCGCCAGATGTTCGGCGCAAAGGGCTACACCATCGTTGCAATCAACGACCTCACCAGCCCCACCATGCTTGCTCACCTTCTCAAGTATGACTCTGCTCAGGGAAGATACGAGCACGATATCTGCGCTAACGACGAGGAAGGCACCATCACCGTAGACGGAAAGACCATCAGAATCTACGCTGAGAAGGATGCTAACAACTGCCCTTGGAAGAAGCTCAAGGTTGACGTTGTTCTCGAGTGCACCGGCTTCTACTGCTCCAAGGAGAAGTCCCAGGCTCACATCAATGCAGGTGCAAAGAAGGTTGTTATCTCTGCTCCCGCAGGTAAGGATCTTCCTACCATCGTTTACGGCGTAAACGAGGCTACTCTTACCACTGATGACAAGATCATCTCCGCAGCTTCCTGCACCACCAACTGCCTTGCTCCTATGGCTAAGGCTCTTAACGATACCTACCCCGTACTCGCAGGTATCATGACCACCGTTCACGCTTACACCGGTGACCAGATGATCCTCGACGGTCCCCACAGAAAAGGTGATCTGAGAAGAGCTCGCGCTGGTGCTGCTAACATCGTTCCTAACTCCACAGGTGCTGCTAAAGCT
>JAFOAB010000184.1 GCA_017382555.1 Clostridia bacterium | reverse complement strand
TTACCTTGCCAAGCTCCTCGCGGAGGTGCCAGCTGTACTTTACAAGCTCCACCTTTCTTTCCGCAAAGCGCAGGTAATAGCCGTTGAAGCAGTATTCCGAGCCGCCGTGTTCGTTTACGTTGAAATCACCCGCGCGGAATACTATACCGCCCGATTTGGATGCATCCGTTACCGTTACGGTTACTGTCATATCAAAATCGGAATACGCGCTGTTTGAAACGGTGAGCATTGCGGGCGCCGTTGCGATGGAGGAAACTCCGTTCGTTTTGCTTACGGAGTAGTTGCCGCCCTTGATGCCGATGACCTTGGTCACCTTGGAGGTGAGGGCGTGGCTAATGGGCTCGATGGGATCCGCGCCGCTGTCAATGGAGATATTAATTGCGGTAAGGGTGCCGCTCTTGATGCGGATCTTTATGGTATGCTCGCCCTTCTTTAATTCAAACACGCCTGCCTGGACGTTGTGTATTCCGTTCTTTCCGGAGATAACGTCGCTGATGCTCATTTCGTATATATGCTCGTTATCCACGATGAGCTCGAACACACATCCCGCGCTGCTTGCATCAACGCTGAGATTAAATGCGTACCAATCGTCCGCACCGCTGTTAACAGCGTATTTTACCCAGTCACCGTTTTCAAGTATGGTTGCGGTGTATTCGGATACAGTGCCGAGTGCGTCTGCGAATTTTGCGGAGCCTACGGTGCTTTCCTTTTCTCCCTGGCGAACGCCGTTTGCCTTGATTTCTGCGTTTGCTATGCTCCAACCGCGGTTTTCTTCCTTTAAGTAATTATATGCCGCAAAGGATGCGGGGAGATTTTTAACAGCCTCAAAGTCCGAGGTGCCGTATGCGTCGTTTGTGAAGAAAAGGGAGGAGACGGTAGCATTCGCCGCGCCTATCTTACCGCCGCCGAGCGAGGTATCAAGGCTGAGCTTTCTCATATCATTTATATGGATGTCACACTTGCTTGCACCGTTTACAACGTAAAGGGTGATAAGCTTGCTGAGATCCACGCCCTTACTGATACTTGCGGAGCCAAGCATCTCAATGTCTCCGTTATCGATCGCGTAAACGCTCAGCTTGCCGTTTTCGATCTTAACGGAGGTGTAATTGCTTGCATCCTTGTAGCCGAGGATAAGCTCTGCCTTTTCGTCCTTGCATACGAAGCTGATCTCCGCTGTGTAAACGGCCTTGGTCGCTTCGGTGGAGAGGAGCATATCGCCCGATTTTTCAAGCACGTCTGCGGAGCGTGCGGAGTAATCAGCCATTACAGGCTTTCTTGAATCCGTAAGGCAAAGTCCGTCCGTCAGCACGTACATACCGTTTGTAAAGTAGCGCGTGATGTTCATACGGCGGTTAAACGTACCGCTTTCCTCGTTATGGAATGCCGTGTAGATGGAGTCGAGGTTCGGACCTATCGTATTTGAGGAGTGGCCCGTTCCGCTGAAGGTGGTAAGCGCGTCGTAGCTTGATTTGGAGTTATACCCCTTGGTGCTCGGGTAAAGCGTATCCGTAGACATCAGGGTGATGTTATACTTGGGCTGTACGAGATTTGTAAGCAGGGAGGATGCGGTGGTGTAGGAATATGCAACACGGTAGCTCTTATCTCTTACGTGGTTGCCCGTGTAGGTGAGGTAGAAGTAATCACCGCGTCTAAAGTATCCGGGGCCCTCCGTCCAGCCGTTTGTGTCGGCAACAAGGGGGCTGCTGTTGCCGGTGGGAAGCGCGACCTTTTCGTAATTAAGGCCGAAGCTTACCTTGTCATAGCGAATGGAGCCGCCGGTTGCGGATTTTGCGTACATAAAGTATAGATCACCATTATCGGCAACGTAGAAGGAGCCGTCAATGCCCTTGCCGAGGTTTGCGGATGCAACGGTGAAGGGTCCCTCGGGCGATTCACTGCGGAATATGTAGTGCCCCTTGCCGTTCGGTGCCTCGCAAAGCCAGAAGTAGCCGCCGTAGTAAACGACCTCGGGCGCGTAGGCGGTGTAGGTGTTTCCGCTTTCACCCGAAGAGGTAAGGCAGATGCCGCGGCATTCCCAGTCCACAAGGTTTTCGGAGCGCCATACGTATATATCGCCACCGATATGTCCGCTTGTTATGGAGGAGTAGAGGTAGTACATACCGTCATAGCGCATAACGTACGGGTCGCCTATGCGGTAAAGGGTGCCCTTTTCGTCAAACACCTCGATGTAGTTATGAAAATACTCGGATTCGGTAAACATATATTCGATCTCCCCCTTATCCGTTGCGGCATTCTTGTCGGATGCTACGGGAACGCTGATCATTTCGGGTGGGGTGGTTACCGGCTCCGTAACCACAGCCTCGGTGGTTACCTCCTCGCTCGGTGCGTCGGTTATCGTAACGTCCGTTGTGCCTGCGGGTGCTGTGGGGGTGCAGGATGCAAGCATGGCAAGAATGATGGGGAGTGCAAGGTGCTTTATACGGAATTTCATATCTTCCTCCGTTTTTGAATAATCTTATATTTAAGGATAACAAATAATTGTATTTGTGTCAACATAGCTAAAACCGTTTTGTTTACAGAAAATGCAGATTGTAATACAATATTCCGCACCGATGCAAATGAAACAAAAAAGAAAGCGCATAATAAATAAAACTGTGCGTTTTAGCACTGAAAGCGCAGATTAACAAAATGTTCACAAAAATATTTGGTAAAACTATTGACAAAACGGGGGTAAAGTGATAAATTATGCTTGTGATTAGCACTTGGTATGCAAGAGTGCTAAAAACGAATAACGCAAAACAAGGAGGAAACGGTGAAAACGAACGCAAACGGTCTTACAAACAGACAAAGCCTGATACTGCGTACTGTCGTTGAGGCGTATATTGATAACGGCGAGCCCGTCGGAAGCAAATACCTTTGCGAGTGCGGAAGATTCTCCTGCTCCTCCGCTACCATCAGAAACGAGATGGCAGAGCTTGAGGCGTGCGGATATCTGGAGCAGCCACACACCTCCTCCGGCAGAGTGCCGACGGAGGCGGGCTACAGATTTTACGTTGACAGCCTTCTTGAAACGTACAACTCCACTGCAAGCGACGTTGAGCGCATCAAAAACGCGCTGAAGGAAAAGCGTGCGGAGCTCGATCAGATACTCACCCAGGCATCGCGCCTTGCTTCCTCGCTTACCAACTACACCGGTCTTGCGGTGCGCCCCGGTCAAAGGGCGGGTGCGTTTTGCAGATACGAGGCGATATGCCTCTCCCCGCGCAGTCTGCTGCTTGTTATGATAAACCCCGACGGAACGGCAAAAACGCGCAACCTGCGCACCGATTTCGATATCGATAAGACGGATGCCGATGCCCTTGCAAGAACCCTTAACTCCTGCATTATCGGTCTTTCCGCCTCCGACATTACGCTTCCGCTTATGATGCGTATGGAGGAGATGTGCGCACCGTCCTCCCAGCTTGCTTCTATGGCTGTTAAGTGCATTTACGAAACGGCAACGGAAAGAAACGACGGCGACGTGCGTATCGAGGGCGTTAACCGCCTTCTCGAGTATCCCGAGTATTCGGATACGGAAAGCATTGCCGGTCTGCTTGGACTTGGCGATAGCAAAAATGCGTTGCTCGATCTTGTGCGCGATTCCGGAGAGGGCGAGCTTGACGACGGCGATGACGTAAAAATACTCATCGGCTCGGAAAACAGGCTTGATGCGCTCGGCTCCTCGGCGCTCGTCTTTAAAACCGTCAAGCGCGGTGGCAAGGTCGTTGGCGCTGTCGGCGTTATAGGACCGAGAAGAATGAAATATCAGAACGTAATATCCATGGTGGACAGTCTTGCAAGCGGCATAAACGAGCTGATTGGCGACGATATGCTTCTTCCTACCTCGGATACCGAAAGGAATGACGGAAATGAGTGAAGAGATAAAGAACCCCGAGGCTGAGGTGGCTGAAGAGACTGCCGAGGCTAAGGATACGAAAAAAGGCAAAAAAGAAGCAAAGAAGCTTGAGGCAGAGGTAAAGGCGCTTGCCGAGAAGAATGCGGAGCTTGAAAAGAAGCTTGCGGATTCCGAGGATGCGAAGCTGAGACTTGCCGCAGAGTATGATAACTACCGCCGCAGGACCCAAAAGGAGAGGGAAGCGCTTTATAATGATGCCTTCTCCGATGCGGTAAGCGGAATACTTCCCATAATTGATAATCTCGACTACGCGCTTCAGTACGGAGCAAGCGAGGAGGAGAAGAAGGGAATCGAGCTCATCATCAAAAACGCGGGTGAGGCACTCGCAAAGATGGGCGTAACCGAAATAGAGGCGCTCGGCACCACGTTTGACCCCAACGTACACAACGCGGTTATGCACGTGGAGGATGAAACAAAGGGCGAGAGCGAGATCGTTCAGGTCCTTCAGAAGGGCTATAAGATAGGCGATAAGGTCATCAGATTTGCTATGGTAAGCGTAGCAAACTGACGGACGCACAAATATATAAAGAGAT
>JAFOAB010000183.1 GCA_017382555.1 Clostridia bacterium | reverse complement strand
CCGTAAGCTGTTTACCCATGTTAATCTCTCCCAATGCTATTCATAGAAAGATAAAGCCGCAAAGAATCCCTACTTTGCGGCTTTCTTGTGCGGTGAAAACCGCATTTGGCGGAGAGTGAGGGATTCGAACCCTCGTGGGTTACCCCAAACTGATTTCGAGTCAGCCCCGTTATGACCACTTCGATAACTCTCCATATTGAATTTTCTTGTATATTATAACACGAGGATATCGCACTTTCAATAGTTTTTACAAAAATATTGAAAAGGTTGAAAATAAAAACCTCAAAACATCTTGCATTATTTGCGAATATCTGTTACAATACTATGGTATCGAACTCGGCTCCAAGGTCATACTAGCCGGGGAGATAGCGGAGCCCTGCACCCGCAATCCGCTACAGCGGGGGTGATGCTCCTTTTGAGGGACGGACTTGTGTGGTCTGTGCCGTTTTCCGAGGTGTTGAAGGATGGGTCCTGCGCAATCAGCGGTCGTGAACCATGTCAGGCGGGGGACCGAGCAGCATTAAGCAACTTAGCTGATGTGCCGCGGGGATGCCTGTCCGGAGCTGAGGGGGCGGTCAACGCGCGTAAGTGCGTTTCGATCTTGGAGTGTATGATCTTGGAGCTTGGTTTGATACGTGATGGAGGTGATCGGTTTTGTCTTATAAGGCTTTGTACAGAAAGTGGCGTCCCGCTACCTTTTCCGAAGTCTACGGACAGGATCAGGTAACCTCCATTCTTAAATATCAGGTGGCAAACGGCAGACAGAGCCACGCCTACCTTTTCTGCGGCTCACGCGGAACGGGTAAAACAAGCTGTGCAAAGATACTTGCAAAGGCGCTTAACTGTCTTGACCCGCAAAACGGTGAGCCGTGCGGCAAGTGTGATGCCTGCAAGGCCGTTGAAGAGGGAAGAGCGATCGACGTTATCGAGATGGACGCCGCGTCCAACAACCGTGTGGACGATATGCGCGAGATCATCGATAACATTTCCTATACTCCCGCCGCTCTCAAATACCGCGTTTACATTGTAGACGAGGTACATATGCTTACCGACAGCGCATTTAACGCGCTGCTTAAAACGCTCGAGGAGCCACCCTCCTACATCGTTTTCGTGCTTGCAACAACGGAGCTTAACAGGCTTCCTTCCACCATCATTTCGCGCTGTCAGCGGTTTGATTTTATGCGCATTCCCGCAGAGGTGCTTTCGAGCAGAATGAAGGTGATTGCGGAGACTGAGGGTGCCACCATTACCGATGACGGTGCCTTCCTTATTGCGAAGCTTGCCAACGGCGGCTTCAGAGATGCAATAAGCCTACTTGAGATGTGTATCTCCAAGCATCTGCCCATTGACGAGCAGCTTGTTGCCGATACTCTCGGCATTTGCGGAAGTGACGTGATTTCGACACTTGTTACCGCAGTTGCACAAAAGAACGTTGCGGAGATTTTTCGCATTATGCTTGATGCAGAGCGTTCCTCAAAGGATATTGCGGTCTTCTGGTCCGATATCGTTGAGTGGTACCGCAATATGCTTGTTATAAAAACGGTTGATTCACCCGAAAAGTTTCTTGCGTGTACTTCAAGAGAGCTTGGAATGCTGAAGGCGACTGCGGCGCTTTTCGACGTGCCTCGACTTCTTTATCACTCAAGACTTCTTGACGGTGCGCTTGCATCAATGAGGAAAACGACGACATCCAAGCGTAATATCGCAGAGCTTACGCTTATCAGAATGAGCGATCCGTCTCTTTCCGATGAAAACGATGCATTGCTTGCGCGAATTGAGGATCTTGAAAATAAGCTTATTCGTCTTTCTGCCGGTGGTGTGGTAGCTGCTCCTGCTGTGGCGCAACAGCCGGAGAAAGTGCCTGAGGCGCCCTTCGATGCACCTGCACCTACTTATACAGATGACGTTCCCCCGGTTGATGCCTTTGCTCCTCCGCCGGAGGATAACGCATATGCCCCCGTCGAGCCTGAAGCACCAGCTTCACCCTCCGCCGATGAATCGCCTATGTGGTGGGAAGAGGTCGTTGAAAAGGTTACGGCGGCTAATGCGAGCGCGGGCGGTTATTTGCGCGGAACGCCTCTTGTTAAGCGCGGAGACTGCTACGAGATATCGGTTCGCGGCAGAACAGGTCTGATGATACTGAACAGAGAAGCGACAATGCGTATGCTCTGTGATTATATGACAGCTCTTTCCGGCAGTACGGTTACAGCCGATAAAATTAAAATAACCGTTGCCGCGGCAAAGGCGCAAGCCCGCCCCGGCGATGAACTTTTCAATTGATTGGAGTTTTAAAATGAAAGCAAGACTTCCCAAGGGTATGGGCGGCGGCCCCCAGGATATGAACGCAATGATCCGTCAGGCTCAGAAGATGCAGGAGGATATGCAGAATCTTCAGGCAGACCTTGAGCAGAGAGAATACGAAATTTCTGCAGGTGGCGGAGTTGTTACCGTTAAGATCAACGGCAAGCGCGAGATACTTAACATCGGTATCGAGCCTGAGATCGTTGACCCCGATGATATCGAGACCCTCAGCGACGTTCTTGTTGCAGCTGTTAATGAGGCAATAAAGAAGGTCGACTCTGTAAGCGAGCAGGAAATGGGCAAGGTAACCGGCGGCCTCGGTATGCCCGGTCTTTTCTGATATGAGCGAGTTTATTCTCCCTCTTGAAAGGCTTGTTGAGCAGTTTAGAAGGCTTCCCGGAGTCGGAAAAAAGACGGCTGTAAGGCTTGCACTTGCGTGCCTTGAAGGTGAGCGAGCAGAGCAGTTTGCCGAAGCACTTTTGACCGCCAAAAACGAGATATCCTCGTGCTCTATATGCCACAATATGTGCGTTGGAGATATATGCGAGGTTTGCGCATCCGATAATCGCGATAATTCTGTTATCTGCGTTGTTGAGGACGTGCGCTCCGTTATGGCCATTGAGCGCATGGGTGCATATCGCGGAACATATCACGT
>JAFOAB010000182.1 GCA_017382555.1 Clostridia bacterium | reverse complement strand
GGTGACGTATTCCGTCCATCCCTTTTCAAGACAGGTAGACTGCTTTCTTTCGTGCTTTATCTCGTCATGGCCGAGGGCGGGTATCTCCTTAAAGGTCCTATACTCGCATCTCTCGCAGAACACGTAAGGCTCGTAGCCTTTTTCGGTACAGGTGGCGTCCTTACCATTGCACGGCACCTCCTTGTGTCCAAGCGCCTCGGTTTCCTTAAAGGTGGTATAATCACAGCGCGAGCAGGTGACGTACGCCTCGTTTCCCTTTTCCGTACACGTTGCGGCAACCGCATCGTGCTGCACCTCATCGTGCCCAAGGGGCTCTGCGGGCATTTCCTCCGTAAGATCGCATCCTGTGCACATACGCGACTGCACGCCGGCCTCAGTACACGTGGGAAGCACCGCGTACGACCACTCGCCAAACGTATGCTCGTGGAAGCAAGAGGAAAAAGCAAAAAGGCAAATAATCACAAGCGCCAAGACGCCCGCAACATTAATAAAATTACGGTTTTTCAAAGTCATGTGATCTCCTCCAAAGCAGTTAACTTGACAATCACCTATATATAATGCTATTATAATACTCAAGGAAGATTTTTGCAATATACAAAATGTAAACAAATGGAGATACTATGATATATATAGGCTTTGATTACGGCGATAAGCGTACCGGAGTTTCCATATCCGATGCATCCGCGTTTCTTGCGGGCGGGCTTTGCACCATCACGATGCCCTCGATGACACGCACGGCAGAAGAGGCGGTACGCCTTGCAAGAAAGCATGGCGCGGAGGAGGCAGTTGTCGGCCTTCCGCTTAATATGGACGGCACGGAGGGCGCAAGAGCCGCAACCGCACACGCCTTCGGCGATATGCTTTTAAAGCTCTCCGACGGTTATATCAAGGCGGTGCATTATTGCGACGAGCGTCTTTCCACCGTTGAGGCGCACGGCATCCTCAGCTTTTCAAACGTACACAGCAAAAAGCGCAAAAAGGTAATCGACACGCTATCGGCAGAGCTGATTCTGCAGTATTTTTTGGACGAAAAGCGCAAGAGCAAATAACAATCGACCGCCGCACGTCATCCTCGAGCTAGTTCGCCGAGATTCTTCAGTCGCTAACGCTCCTTCGAGAATGACAACGGCGAACGAAGCGAAGGATCTTGCGGCGATCAACTAAAAACAAAAAGGTTTCAGACAGCGTTTATCTTTCTTTCATAGAACCGTCACAATACGAGAATAGACTAAAGGCATAACCCCCAAGGAGGTAATTATGAACGAATATGAAGCAAACGGCCATACCGTTCCCGAAAATAACAATAACACCCAAAATAACGGAGCAAGCGTAGATTACTCTGCCGCTCCGGGCCGTGCGGAAGGCAGACCGAATGGCGAATACCATTACAGCTACCGCGGTGGCTATGGCTCAAGCTACAGCACGGCAAGCAGACCTACCTACAGCCCGTACAGCCAAAGCTACGAAAGAGACTACGGCAGCTACAGCTACACCGCACCTCACACCGAGGAGGCGCAGAAGCCCAAAAAGGAAAAGAAGACCTTCGGCATCGGCACCGTATGTGCCCTTCTTGCCGCTTGTATTATCCTTTCCGCAGCCGCAGGTGCTGGCGGTGTGTTCATCGGTCGTACGATGTTTTCCGACGGAGCAACCGATGCGGGTGACGGAACCGCTGTTCCCCCCACGCAAAACCAGAGCGCAAGCGTTATAGTTGTAAATCCCTCAAGCACCACCGTATCCACCGGCTCTTATGCCGACGTTGCGACCGCAGTACACGAAACGGTTGTTGAAATCAGCACCGAGATAGTGCAGAAAAGCCCCCTCTTCGGTCAGTACGTAACGGGCGGTGCGGGAAGCGGAGTTATCATTTCCGCTGACGGACTCATCCTTACCAACTACCACGTAATCGCAGGCGCAACCAAGATAGTTGCCCGCCTTTCCGACGGAACGGAATACGAGGCTACCGTAACCGGTGCCGATTCCGAAACCGATATTGCACTTCTCAAGGTGAATGCAAAGAACCTCAAGTTTGCCACCATGGGCAACAGCGACGCGCTTATTGTCGGCCAGGAGGTCGTTGCCATCGGCAACCCCCTCGGTGAGCTTGGCGGAAGCGTTACAAACGGAATTGTCAGCGCCCTTGACCGCGAGGTACAGATAGAGGGCGAGGTTATGAACCTGCTTCAGACCAACACCGCAATAAATCCCGGCAACTCCGGCGGCGGACTTTTCAATCTTGCGGGCGAGCTTATCGGCATCGTTAACGCAAAGTCCTCCGGTACGGGCATCGAGGGCATCGGATTTGCTATTCCGATAAACGATGCAGTTACCGTAATCAAGGAGCTTACCGAATTCGGCTACGTAAGAGGAAGAGTATATCTCGGTATCAAGTATCTTGAAATCGCAGAGATCACAATGCAGTACTATATGGCAGGCTACAAAGAAGAAGGCATTTATATTATGGAGTCTCCGCTTAACAAAGAACTCAAGAAAAATGACCGAATTGTAGCCATTGATGATGTTGAAATATCTACTGCTTCCGACATCAAAGCTGTACTCCGCAATCACAAAATTGGCGATACACTTAAGGTCACCGTTGTTCGTGATAGAAAACACGTAACCGTAACCGTTACCTGTTATGAATACGTTCCCGAGGGTGTGGACAGCAAGATAGAGTTCCAGACTTCCGAAAACTGACACGAGGGCTGTAAAGAAGTTCTGTTCTTTACAGCCCTTTTTAAGGAGAATATATGTATAAGATCCTGATAGTAGACGACGAGGCAAGGATACGCGACCTCATCCGCAAATATGCGGAATTTGAGGGGCACAGCGTAAGCGAAGCAAGCGACGGGCTGAGCGCGGTGCATATGTGCCGCCAGCACGATTTTGACATCGTGATTATGGACGTTATGATGCCGGAGCTTGACGGCTTTTCCGCTTGCAGAGAGATAAGAAAAGCAAGCAACGTGCCGATACTGATGCTCAGTGCCCGCGGAGAGGAATATGACCGCATCAACGGCTTCCAGCTCGGCATTGACGATTACGTAACAAAGCCCTTTTCCCCCAAGGAGCTTATGCTCCGCATCGAGGCTATAATGAAGCGTACGGGAGCTAACCGCACGCCGACAGATAACGCAAAAGCCAAATTCGACGTATACGAAACGGGCGGTCTGGCGGTTAACTTTACCGCACGCACCGTAACAGTGGACGGTGTACGCACCGACCTTTCCCCCAAGGAATACGATCTGCTTTTCTATATGATTCGCAACAGAAACATCGCGCTTACACGCGACAAGCTTATATGTGAGGTATGGGGTTACGATTTTTACGGCGGTGACAGAACGCTTGATACGCACATAAAGCTGCTCCGAAAGAGCATCGGCAAATATGCGGATCACATAGTCACCCTCCGCGGTGTCGGCTACCGCTTTGATGACCCTGTAAAATGAAGATGAAAAAGCATACGAAAAGCAAGCGCTCCAGCGCACCTCTCAAGCTGAAGCTGTTCGGCGCCTTTGCCGCATTTGCGGCGGCCATTCTTGCCCTTTTGTGGGCATTGCAGCTTTGGCATCTGGATGATTTTTACCTCGCCATAACCAGGCAAAATCTTATTGAAGCAGGTGCAAGCCTTGCAAGCGCCAACGCGGACGAGCTGCAGGACAGCGCGGACACCATTGCCCTTTCAAACGAAATATGCGTGCTGATATTCGATAACAGCGGCAAAAAGCTTGCCTCCTCCAACACCTCGGGCGGATGTCTCATCCATAAGCTCGGCAACGATAATCTGAACGAGCTGTACGCGGATGCACTTTCGGCGGGCGGGTATATCATCACTCCGATAAAATTATCCCGCTTACCGGGCGGCTCGGTAAGCATGCCCGATGCAAATCAAATTCCGATAGACCCGACTTTTCCCGATGAAAACGCAGCTCCGCAATACGAGCTTCCCAAGGCATTCGACCTATCGCGCCTGATTTACTCCGCCGTTGTACAGACGGACGGGGGGATCAGATTCATACTGCTCGACTGTCCGCTTACACCCGTCGGTGCCGTTTCAAGCACGCTTATGGTTCAGCTTACGGTCGTTTCCGTAATCGCGGCGTTTGCGGCGCTTATTGCCGCGTTCATACTCTCCAAGCGCATTTCAAAGC
>JAFOAB010000181.1 GCA_017382555.1 Clostridia bacterium | reverse complement strand
GGACCGCGAAGCGGAGAAAGGTAGGGGAGGGGCTTGCTCCTCCCGCAGAAACACCTCATCCGCCGCCTGCGGCGCCACCTTCCCCTCAAAGGGGAAGGCTTTTTATTAGGTAAATTAAATCTAATGTGACCTAATGTCATTGCATTCCGTCTATATAAGTGAAGGGTACCTTGAACATTAGGAGCGAGATATGGATGACAATAAAATTATAAAACTGTTTTTTGAACGTTCCGAGGATGCTGTTACCTCATTTGCGGAGAAGTACGGCGCATACTGCCATACCGTCGCGTACGGTATTTTGCGCGACGAGGGCGACACGGAGGAGTGCGTGAACGATGCATACTTAAAGCTCTGGAATGCAATTCCGCCGAACGAGCCTGAAAACCTGAAGGCGTTCGGTGCAAGAGCGGTGCGAAACACTGCGCTTGATATGCTTGATAAGCGTACTGCCCAAAAACGGAGCGGTGCCGAGCTCGCGCTTGACGAGCTTGCGGAAATACTGCCCTCAAGCGAGCCCGATATAGGGACTCAGCTTGCGCTTTCCGATGCTGTTGGGCGCTTTGTCGGCACCTTACATACCGATGCACGCAGAATGTTTTTGTGCAGATATTGGTACTTTATGTCCGTTGAGGAGATAGCGCAAAAATGGAAGGTAAGCGAAAGCAAGGTGAAAATGTCGCTGTTGCGCTCAAGGCAAAAGATGAAAAAGTATTTGGAAAGGGAAGGGTTTACGTTATGAAGCATAAATGGATGGCAGCCGTAATTGACGGTGTTTCGGACGAATATTTGAACGATGCGGGCGCGGGAAGAAGAAAGAGCAACGGCTTTGGCAAAACGCTCGGTGCAATTGCCGCGTGTATATGCATAGTGCTGGGGACCGTATTTTCGGCTTACGCGTTTTCCGACGATGTGCGCAGCTTTATCAATCTGCACTTTTTTAAGAACAATCTGAAGATAACAGAGGGAAGTGTCCCCAAGGGGTATACTGCGATCTACGATGCCGAGGGGCTTGACGCGGTAAGAAATGACCTTGAGGGTAACTATATCCTCATGAGCGACATTCATTTTACCGAGGCGGATTTCGCCGAGGGCGGCCGCTTTGCGGGCGGCTGGGAGCCGATAGGAAACGGAGACGCGCCGTTTTGCGGAACCTTTAACGGTAACGGATACGTTATACACGGACTGCGCGTTGACACCGAGGCTCCGTATGCGGGACTTTTCGGATATGTTTACGCATCGAGGGTAAATACCGGCGGTGTTATAAAAAACCTTGGTATAAGAGATGCGAGCATTTCAATGGTAACCGATGTCGGCGACTATTGCTATGCGGGCGTTATAGCGGGTAAGGCAGAGATAGTTGCGGGCTGCTTTGTTGAAGACAGCGAGGTGTATGCGAGCTATCTTTCTTACGAGCGTCTTGGGGAAAATTATGATAAGTGTGCGTACATCGGGGGACTTTGCGGAGACGTTTATATTGCGGACAGCTGCTACGTTGATGCCAAGGTTATGTACGAGGAGCATAATTTCACGCAAAAGAACTTTAAGGATTATCCAATGCCTTATGTAGGCGGCTTTGCAGGTAACGCCTTTTGCGTGATAAATTCGATATCTCTCGGCAGTGCGGAGTGCTTGGGTGAGCCAAAGGGAGAGACGGTGCTTGACGGGTTTGTTGCTAATAACTACCTTATCCCAAGGCTTATAAACGGCAAGGCGTTTTATAATATCGTATCACCGTTTATGGGTGAATCGGGCGACCCGTGGGGACGGGAGGTTACGTACAAGGGAAGAGTAATTGCTTATAAATATGTTGATGCGATCGTGTTTGATCCTCAGGATTACGTGATCTACACAGTCGACCCAAGCGTTATAGAGGAGATGCATGCATTCTACGATATAATTGTTGAATGGGAAAACCTGGAGCCTGAAGAAAGAACGGCAAAGCTTGATATGTTTAAAGAGGCTCGCAAACGTTTTGATGAGCTTCCGGATGAGGAAAAATGGTACAGGATCACAGAGGACATCGTTACGCGTGAAATGCAACAGATGCTTAGCATAATCGAAGAGATATATCCGAGAGACGAGTATATAAATATGCTGCGCGAATGCGGAATGCGGGCGGGTATCATAGATTGCTATACCGAGCTTCAGAAGGAATACGTCGGCTTTGATACCGAAAAGATATGGCGTATCGAAAAGGACGGAACACCGAAGCTGAGAATTTTTGACTAAAAACCGTATAAGGAGCCTCCCTCAAGGGGCAATGTCATTAAGTTTAGCCAACCGCAAGATCCTTCACTGCGGCAATTTCCATTTGTCATTCTCGATCGAAGCGAAGAATCT
>JAFOAB010000180.1 GCA_017382555.1 Clostridia bacterium | reverse complement strand
TAATGTGTTTGAGTGAGCATCACTCGTATCTTCGGTATTATCGGAGGGAGATACGTAACAAGCTTCGAGAAATGCGCAGCAAAGCGCAAATACAACAAGCAAGCACAGCTTGCGCACATATTTTCCCATAAGCACCTCCGTTATTTATCCTTATTTTTCTTTGAAAAATTCCACCCCAAAGGAATACAAGCACACAAGGCCACAGCTAAGCATTGCACCGCCCAAAATATCGGTTATCCAATGCACACCCGCAAGGATTCTGCCCATTACCATAAAGGCGGTGAATATAATTACGGTAAGCGTAACTAAAGCGCGAAGCCGATATCTATTCATACGCCTCCTAAGCTGCATCAGCGCCGTTGGCATAACGCACAGCACAAGCAAGGTCGTAGACGAGGGATATGAAGCCTCAAGGCATCCGTTTATAAGTATCGGTCTGTAATTTATGGCCACCGATTCAAAAAGAACGTACCCCGTCGCCACAAAGACGTAAAACACGCCGAGCAGCAGAATGCTTCTGTCAACGCATAAGAGGCTTTTTCTTTTGATCAACTGAACAAGCCCCAGCACGGCAAAGGAGAAAGCAACGAATATCGGAACGAGTCCAAGCCAATCCGTAACGGAATACAAAAGCATATTCACACCGAAAAGCTTGTGCACGTATTCGTTTACTGCTGCAAATCCGACCAAGGAGCCGTTTGGCCCGATAGGACGCACGTCAATATTCTTTACAAGCACAGTCCACACCGCAAAGGCAGCAATGAAGCATATCCCCGCTATCAACCGTTTTCTACCTGTTTTTCTCATTTTACACCCTTCTTTTTACTTATTGGCTTTCGCCTGAATCAAGTATACAAATGAGTGTGAGCAAAAGTAAGAAACGGAGCGTCACCGATGCGATACTTTTCGTATCATTTCAATTTAAGAGCAAGAAAAACCTTAATTGCCAATAACACAAAGGCAAATACAGCCGCATAGGGCTGTGAGCTTACGGTAAAAAGAAGCACGGAAGCGATCCCCAAGGAAAATGAGACGGTCTCCTTAATTTTTGCGTAACCAAGCATCTTGAAACCCTGCAATGCCAGCGTCGAAACACCCGTTAAAGCAATCGCGATAACGTCGGCAAAATACGCAATTTTTAAATACACCTTTGCTTCACCGAACGCAAAAAGCGACACGGCTGTAATACCTTCACCAGTTCTGTCGGCAAAAAACGGAAGAAAAAGCAGCAGGCACATACATATATCAAGCAGACCGCACAGAGTGCCGCGCAGGTGGCTTTTGCTTTGCTTGCTATCCTCCTCCGCAATCGTAAGAAGCTCGTCACTTGAAAGGAGCTCGTCCACAGTCACGGAAAAGAATTTTGCAATCTGCTTCAGCGATTCTATATTCGGATATCCTCTGCCCGACTCCCATTTCGAGATCGCGGTACGGGACACGTACAGGCTTATCGCAAGCTCCTCCTGCGTCAGCCCCTTTTTTCTTCTTAATTCTTGAAGCTTTTCGTTAAATTCCATATGTATTCCAAAGTGTAATATCAGCCTATTGTTTTCTGCGCCCACTTAAAGAGCTTTTCGGACATTTCGACAAAATCAACCTCTCCGCCCTTTTTTAAGTGCATATACGTTTTTGCTATCTCCGCATCCTCCTCGGAAACCATCGCAAGAAGCTCCTCTGCGGAATCCGCAAATTTGCCCGTGTTTTTAAACCCAATTGCTTGGATGGTGTAGTATGCGCTCTTATAAGCGGCGGAAAGTATTCCATCCCACTTATCGTACAGTATATTGTGCACGCAGGTGTGGTAGATGCTGCACACGCCGTTTTTTATGGCCCGATTGACCGCAGCTTCATCGATAAGGGGCTTTAGCTCGTCAAGGCTGCCCTTTATCGGCATAGTATCGTAATAAAGCTGAAAAAGGTCGGATGGCTCCCACGCAAGCAGCTCGCGCTTGCCCGAAATAAAGCCGCAGATAAGCTCCCTGTTCGGCAAGGTATCAAGCATTGCGTTATACTTTTCGATATCCTCGAATGACAATTCATCGAGTATCACAACGAGGTCGATATCGCTCTTATCCGTAGCCTCGCCGCGTCTGTAGCTGCCCTGCAGACCGACAAAAACCACCCGCGCTCCGAAAATTTCATCCAGCGCGTCCAAAAAAACCTCAAGCCAACAATTTATTTCTATCACGATATCACCCCTCTTTTTGATTTATTATAGCATGGAAAAACAATTTTTTCAACAAAAAAGCGGGTAAAGAACGACTCCTTACCCGCTTTGTATGTATAAAATTTAGAAAGAAATAAGTCCGCTGTCTGCGGTAACGATTGCGCCGTTAACAACAGCCGCCTCGTCACTTGCAAGGAAGAGTGCGATATCCGCAATCTCGAATGCCTCTGCGCTTCTGGTACCGAAGTGCATGGAAAGCATAGCAGACTGAAGACCCTTCTGGTCAGCAGTAGCAAAGAGAGCGGGATCGGTCATCTCGGTGTTGATACCTGCGGGGCAGATAGCGTTGCAACGGATCTTGTTAAGACGGTAGTTGAACGCGGTGTTTTTGGTAAGACCGATAACAGCGTGCTTTGCCATGGTGTATGCACAGCCGCTCTTACCGCCGCAGATACCTGCGATGGAAGCAACGTTTACGATGTTACCGCCGTTCTCGTTCTCCATAAATACTCTTACAGCCTTACGGGTAGCCCAAGCGGGACCGTATACGTCAACGCTCATAAGACGCATAAGAAGCTCGGTGTCAAGATTCTCTGCGGGAGCAAAGTTATCCATAAGTCCTGCGTTGTTGATAAGAATATCGAACTTGCCGAACTTTTCGATAGCGAAGTCGATCATCTTCTCGTTGGTCTCCTCAAGGGATACGTCACCTGCAAATGCAACGATCTCACCTGCAAGCTCCTTGCTCTTCTCTTCGATTTCAGCAAGTCTTTCTGCTCTTCTTGCAACAGCAACTACCTTTGCACCTTCCTTAGCGAAAAGGAGAGCAATCTCTCTGCCTACGCCGCTGGATGCGCCTGTTACTACTGCAACCTTATTCTCTAATCTCATTTTAAATTCCTCCGTATCTTTGTTCTTATGCATTTTATCATACACACTTCTTTTTTGTCAACGTACTCCACAACCGTTATTCGAAGCAGTATTACAGAATAATAAACTTAAATCTCCGCAGAGCTGTGCTTTATCATAAAATCCCGTGTATTTTTGTTGAAGCACAAATAAATCATTGGAATAAGGGATATTGCGCTTCCCAAAGCAAAGATGATGTATAAGGGGAAAAGCTCACCGATAAAGCCGTATATAACTGCGGAGAGCGCCGTTCCGCCAACCGATGCGGAGCGTATAAAGCCAAGTATCGCGCTTCTGTTCTCATTTGGAAGCGCAAGCATCAAGGCGGCATTGAACACCGTGTTTCCCGCACAGTTGAAAAGACCTGCCAAAAAAGCAAAAATGCAAAGTACAACGTAGCGCCCGGCAAAGCACGCAACCACAAAGCACGGCACGTAAAGCGTAAAGCCGATGCTCATAACAAGATACCTTGCACTCGGGCGAAGCTTGACAGCACCCAAAACAAGCGCCCCCGCCACGTACGCGGCAGAAAAAATGGATATCAAATATCCGTACATATCGACCGTGAAGCCCTTTTCAAGGCAAAACGGCAGCATCAGCGTAAGCGGTCCCGCGCCAAGCAGATTGAGGATGAGCGCACACGGCACGAATATTTTCAGACATTTGTCGGAAATTATCTCACCTGCGGCACAGCGCAGATCGCGCATAACGCCCTTAACCGTAACGGTATTTCCCTGCTGCACTGTTTTTGGCACGCGCACAAACAGCTCCGTAACCGCGGAATACAAATTACTGAGTCCGTTTATCACCACGATAAGCGGAACACCGAAAAACGCAACCATCGCACCGCTAATGGCAGAGCCGACAAGGTCGATAAGCGACGAGATGCCCGAATGAATAGACTGACCGCGCACCAAATCATCACGCGGAATGATATCAAGCATAATAGTGCTAATTGCAGGAGAATAAAACACGCTTCCAAACGCGGCACACAGCGCCGCAAGCAAAACTATCGGCACACTGAGGGCGTTTATATATGCAAGCACGCCAACGGCAAGCATAATCAACCCCTGTACGAGGTCGATGCCTACGATCATCCATCTTCTGTCACATTTATCGACTATACTGCCGCAAAACGGAGACAAAAACATCGTAACGAACATAGAAATAGACGACATAATGCCCATAAGCGCGCTGGAGCCGGTTGCTTGATAGACCCAATAACCGATTGCCACGCTGTACATAACGTCGCCAAGCGTGCTGATAGCATTGCCCTGCAAAAGCAGTATGTAATTTTTATTCCATAGCTTATTCCGCATAGCACGCTCCCTATACTGATTTTACAAATGAATTCTATCACATTCAAATAGAAAACGCAACACAAAAAGGCTAAGCGGTCGATTTTTGCCGGTATCAGGTAAGATTACCAAAAAGGTATAAATAAAAACTTCCTTTAGATTTGGTAAACACCATTATACCGAAAGGAAGTTATAAGTCCAGATAAGTTTTTGAAAATTATTTGTTATCACATTATGTGATTAAACGAACGGCGAAATTCGTTTGGGCGTCTCCATCACGCCAAAGGCGTGTATATCATATATAAAAAAGCCAATCTTTAAAAGATTGACATGCTCATAACTATATAACTGCTTTTCCTCTCCAGCCACCGCGTTTCCATCTAATAAAGAAGATAACTGC
>JAFOAB010000179.1 GCA_017382555.1 Clostridia bacterium | reverse complement strand
TAAACGCCCTGTGAGTAGAAGTAAAGATCCTTAAGCGCTACGGCATTCCATCCGCCGGTATACATATTACACTGGCTGTACCACGCAAACGCATCCTTATCGGATACGGTAACGGTACAGGAAACGCTCTTATCGCCAAGCGATGCCGTAATTACGGCAGTTCCCGTTGCAAATGCACAGAAGGAGCCGCTGTCATCCACAAGCGCAACCTTCTTATCGGAGGATGACCAAACCACGCTGTCCGCATAAGCGGAGGGGGTTACAACGGCATAAAGCTCATTTACGGTATACTGCTTAACGGTATCGTGGTCCTTATTGAGGGATAAGGTTACCTCGATCTTCTTGCCCGTATTTTCAAGCACCCAGCGCTGTGCGGTTGAAGCGGAATGCTTCTGCAGCTCGCAAAGGCTATAGTAATAATGCGCAAAGCGGGTAGTGGATTCAGCAAGCGAATATGCCGCAAGCTTAGGATCCGCGGGACGGATACGCACGGTTCCGTCATTATTTTTCGTTATGTAGAAGCGATTTGTGGAATCATCGGCATCCGACTTGTAAACGGAGGTTCCGACCTCGGAGTTAAGGGGACATTCAAGCATATATGTTCCGCCGTCATTCTGCGGGTAGATGGAATATACGTTATTGCCCCTGTGAATTATTGCGAACTCCTGCGCCTTCACACCTCTGCGGGTATCGAGATGCATTCTGCCGTACGTATCAAACTTAAAGTCAAATGCCTCAAGCAGCTTACCGCTCAGGGAGCTGACAATGTTATATATACCGTCCGGTATTACGTTGCTGTTTGCGCCCTCGTCTGCGGCGAATGCCGTCACGCACATAGGCGAGACCGCAAGCACCAAGGCAAGCATAAGCGCTGCAAATCTTTTCAAATTTTTATGTATTATCATATTCACCATTTTTTCGGCATAGTTTTACATCTAAAATTTATAGTCAATTATACAACGAATGGCACACATATGTCAAGGGTTTCGGGGCATTTACATTAATTTGGTAAGCTTTTTAACGAAAAAAATGGCAAAAACGGACTGCAAAATCACTTTGCAGTCCGTTTTAACGGTTAAATTACTCGATAATGCCCTTATCCCACATTGCGGGAGCCTCGTAGCCGAGGAGGTTTACGATGGTTGCGGCAACGGAGGAAAGACCGAAGGATCCGTCATCCTCGCATACCTTATAATCGGTTCTGCCGCTCTTGTCATAGATGTAGCAAGGAACCTTGTTAAGGGTGTGGCTGGTCTTTGCCTTGAAGGCACCGCTCTTGGACGCCTTGGGCTCACCGGTCTTCTTATCAAGCTCATACATCTCATCTGCATTACCGTGGTCGGCGGTAATAACAGCGATACCGCCCATCTCGCTTACAGCGGCAAGAAGTCTTGCAAGCTGAAGATCGAGCGCCTCAACGGAAACGATGGTTGCATCGATGTTACCGGTATGTCCAACCATATCTCCGTTCGGGTAGTTAACGCGAAGGAACTTATATTCTCCGCTCTTTACGCACTCGATAAGCTTATCGGTGATCTCCGCGCACTTCATCCAAGGACGCTGCTCGAAAGGAACTACGTCGCTCTGAATCTCAATATAGGTCTCAAGCTCCTCGGAGAACTTACCGCTTCTGTTACCGTTCCAGAAGTAGGTAACGTGGCCGTATTTCTGAGTTTCGGAGATAGCGAGAACGTTTACGCCGCTACCCGCAAGATACTCACCCATAGTGTTGGTGATTTCGGGGGGAGCAACAAGATATCTGGAGGGGATGTGAAGGTCTCCGTCATACTCAAGCATACCTGCGTACACAACCTTGGGTACACGAACTCTGTCGAACTTATCAAACTCCTCGCCGCTTTCAAATGCGCGGGAGATCTCGAGAGAGCGGTCACCGCGGAAGTTGTAGAATACTACGCTGTCACCGTCATTGATGGTGCCGACAGGCTTGCCGTTCTCGGCAATTACGAATGCGGGAAGGTCCTGGTCGATAACACCGGTCTCAGCGCGATAGGTCTCAATTGCCTCCTTTGCGGATGCAAACTGTCTGCCCTCGCCGAGAACGTGAGTGTTCCAGCCTCTCTCAACCATGCTCCAATC
>JAFOAB010000001.1 GCA_017382555.1 Clostridia bacterium | reverse complement strand
GTTTTCCTTTATCCACGCCCATTCGGGGGTGATGTCGTAATAATGGTGCTTTTTGCCGCCGAAAAGGGTCAGGTCGGGGTCGTGCATATCCATTGCAACTCCGTAATAATGCTCGGAGGTGCCGGGGAAGGCGCAGGAGCGCAAAACGATCTCCTTTGCCTTTTCAAAGCTGTAGCCGTATACGCGGCGGTGATTGCCGATAAAGCCCGAAAAGAGTGCGTACTGCTTGTAGTACGGGCGCTGTGTGTCTTGAATAAGCGGAATTTTCAAGCCCTCTGCGCGCATTGCGTCAAACATCGCGTCAAACGCCTCCGCCGCCTCCCTTTGCAAGCGCTTTTCGGGTGCTGTGCGCAGGTATGTCGGATTCGGAATATCGTAATCGCGCCCAAGCGGACGGGTGCGGCAGACTATCTCAAGCATCGGGTCCTCAATTTCAAGCCCGTCAAGATCCGCATATCGGAATTTGCAGAAGCCGCCGATAATATCAAGCGTTGCGTTCTCGGGCGTTTCGCAGCTTTCGCCTATATTCAGCTCGTTATATCTTGCAACAAGGCGTACGTGCGCACCGTCTGCCGCTTCTATGCGTATGCCGTCGATATCAAGCTTGCCCGACATTCGGTAATCCGTATCGTGCGAAAAATAGAGACAAGCGCCGTTTTTGCGGTAGTCGGTACCGCCGTAAACGGAGGTGAGCGTAATCTTACCGCCGTGGATAGGCTCTTGGAAGGCATCCGCCTCTCTGCCGAAGTAATCCGGCAGGTTTACGGGCACGGTGCAGCGTCCGCATATAATTACGGTGCCACCCTCCGCAAGCGCGCGGAAGGCGTATTCAAGGTCGCCCGTGGGGGTATCGGCGTTGAGACCGTTGCCCATTTCACCGTCACATACGAAGATCGTATCGGTCTTCGGTACGGTGCCGTGTGTAACGCCGTTGCCTCCGATGGCGGTAACGCTGTCAAAGCCGATAAGGTCTGCCGTAAGCAGCATACCGTCAAACACCCGCTCGGCATCGTAGATAAGATTCTTTTTGCCTTTGACGGCAACGAGCGCAACGGCATCAAAGCGGTAGACGTCGCCACCCATAACGAGCACGGTAACGTCTCCCGTCAACAGCTGCTCTCTGCGTGCACCGCCGAGGTGTACCGCCTCGATCACGGCATTATCGCTTATTTCTATCTCCGCGCTACCGCCGTTCGAGCCGATAGAGCCGCAAACGGCATAGCGGACGTACGCGTTACCGCCGATGAATAGGGAAGCGTGTCCCCCATCCTCGCGCCCCTCGCAGTAGCGAGAGAAGCCGACAACGCGGCTGAATACACCGCTCTCAATGCGGATATCGGTGTTTTTATCGCACACACCGCCCTCCGCGCGGTTAAGACCGCCCACAAGGTAGAGTCCGTTTTCCTCAACACTCATATCGCATTCAACGTTCACTCCCTTTCCAAAGCAAACGGGATTGTACGCGGCGGCAATTACCGCAGAGGTGTTTATTTTGATAGTGATATTTTCAAACGTTGTTTCACCGCCGAGGGTTACGGTAACGGAGCGCTCAAAGCACAGACAGCCATCGCCCTCCGCACTTACCGTGATAATTCCGTTGTACTCGGGAAGCGTAATTGCCTCTGCCCATACGGGGGCTGTAAGCACGATTCTTCCGCCATCCGTAAGCATATTGAATGCCGCGACGAATTCCTTGAAATTCGATGCTTTTATCTGTTTTTCTGCCATGTTTGCACCTCCGACGGTTCTTTTAACCCCATTTTAGCACGGTGCGCATTTCTTTACAAGTATCTTTCACTTTACATTTAAAAAAAGATGTGATAGAATCGAATGGTGTGGATAAACCTAAGATGACTACGTGCAATTGACGGTTTTATGCCGCCAAGATCCTTCGCTGTGTTTGCGCTTGCCGTCATCCTTGAGGGAATGTAATGACCGAAGGATCTGCAAGCGCGCTCTCCGCTCGAGGATGACGGCGGCTTGCTGATTGCATATACGGAAGGAGGAATATACGTGGATAGCTTCAAGCTTCATTCCGAATACAAGCCAACGGGCGACCAGCCGCAGGCGATAGCAAGGCTTACGGAGGGAATATTGCGCGGAGATAAGATGCAAACCCTTCTCGGTGTTACCGGCTCGGGCAAGACCTTTACGATGGCAAACGTAATCGCAAACGTAAACAAGCCCACGCTTGTGCTTGCACATAACAAAACGCTTGCCGCACAGCTGTGCAGTGAGTTTCGCGAGTTCTTCCCCGAAAACGCGGTGGAATACTTTGTATCCTATTACGATTACTATCAGCCGGAGGCGTATATCCCCGGCAAGGACGTGTATATAGAAAAGGATGCGATGATAAATGACGAGATAGACCGCCTTAGGCACAGCGCGACCTCATCGCTTTTTGAAAGGCGCGACGTTATCATCGTTTCCAGCGTTTCCTGCATTTACAGCTTGGGCGATCCTACGGAATATCTCTCACAGCTTATCGGTGTGCGCCGTGATATGGATATGAGCCGCGAGGAGCTTTTATACAAGCTTGTGTCCATCGGCTACGAGCGCAACGATATCTCCCTTGAGCGCGATAAGTTCCGTGTGAAGGGCGACGTTGTGGAGGTCATCCCCGCGCGCACGGCGGAAAAGGCAGTGCGTATAGAATTCTTCGGTGATACCGTTGACCGCATTACCGAGGTAAATACCCTAACGGGCGAAATGCTCCGCGAGCTTACCTACGTTGGTATATTCCCCGCAACGCACTATGCGGTGTCCGAAAATAAGCGCGAGGCGGCGTTTGCGGAAATTGAGGCAGAGCTTCGCGAGAGGGAGGAGTATTTCCGCTCCCAAAATATGCTTATCGAGGCACAGCGCATAGGTGAGAGAACGCGCTACGATCTTGAGATGCTTCGCGAGGTAGGCTTTTGCAGCGGAGTGGAGAATTACTCCCGAGTGCTTTCGGGCAGAGAGCCCGGCTCCACACCCTACACCCTGCTTGATTACTTCCCGAAGGACTTTTTGCTTTTTATCGACGAGAGCCACGTTACCGTGCCGCAGGTGCGCGGTATGAGCGGTGGCGATACGGCAAGAAAGAAGAATCTTATCGATTACGGCTTCCGTCTGCCCTCCGCGTACGATAACAGACCGCTGAAGTTCCACGAGTTTGAGGAAAGGCTTAATCAGGTCGTTTTCGTTTCCGCAACACCCGCGGAGTATGAAAAGGAGCATTCCGTACAGACGGCGGAGCAGATAATTCGCCCCACGGGTCTTATGGATCCCAAGGTGGAGATACGTCCCATCAAGGGTCAGGTGGACGATCTGATGGGCGAGATAAAAAAGACGGTTGCGGAAGGCAACCGCGTGCTTGTTACCACACTGACAAAAAAGATGGCGGAGGACCTTTCCGACTATCTCGATCAGAACGGAATAAAGGTAAAATACATCCACCACAGCATAGACACTATGGAAAGAATGGAGATAATCCGCGATCTGCGCCTCGGCACCTTTGACGTGCTTGTGGGCATAAACCTGCTCCGCGAGGGGCTTGATATCCCCGAGGTCGCGCTTGTCGGCGTGCTTGACGCGGACAAGGAAG
>JAFOAB010000178.1 GCA_017382555.1 Clostridia bacterium | reverse complement strand
GAACTTCTTTCTGAAATTGTAACCGACAACAAAGAAATCCCTGAAAGTGCAGTGCGAGACTTAATTATCGCATTGATCACACTGAAGTATACACAATCCAACTCCGTTTGCTATGCGGTAGACGGTCAGGCTATCGGTGTAGGTGCTGGTCAGCAGTCCAGAATCCACTGCACCCGTCTTGCAGGCACAAAGGCAGACACCTGGTTCCTTCGTCAGCACGAAAAGGTGCTTAACCTCCCCTTTAAGGATACCATCGGCAGACCCGACAGAGATAACGTTATCGACGGATACATCAACCGCAACGAGGAAGACGTTTGCGCTGACGGTAATTGGCAGAAGTACTTCACCGTACAGCCCGAGCCCCTTACCGATGCGGAGATCAAGGCTTACCTTGCTACCATTGACGGCGTAGCACTCGGTTCCGATGCATTCTTCCCCTTCTCCGATAACATTGAGCGCGCATACCGCAGTGGCGTTAAGTATATTGCAGAGCCCGGCGGATCTATCCGCGACGACGTTGTTATCGAGTGCGCTGATAAGTACGAGATGGCAATGGCATTTACCGGAATGCGTCTGTTCCATCATTGATGGAGGTAGAAATGAAGGTACTTGTTATAGGCGGCGGAGGCCGCGAGCATGCCATCATTAAAAAGCTTAAGGAAAGCAAGGAGATATCCAAGCTCTACGCGTTCCCCGGTAACGGCGGAATGGCTGAGGATGCCGAGTGCATCGCAGGGGACGCGAAGGATATTGACGCTATCGTTGCTTTCGCAAAGGAAAATAAGATAGATTACGCGGTAGTAGCACCGGACGACCCCCTCGTGCTCGGTGCCGTTGACGCGCTTGAAACGATCGGAGTGCCTTGCTTCGGTCCCCGCGCAAACGCCGCAATTATAGAGGGAAGCAAGGTCTTTTCCAAGAATTTGATGAAGAAGTACGGTATTCCCACCGCGGAGTACGAGGTCTTCTCCGATATGGAAAAGGCGCTTGAATACCTTGATACCGCCCCCATCCCCACCGTTATCAAGGCGGACGGACTTGCGCTCGGCAAGGGTGTTATTATCGCAAATACCCGCGACGAGGCAAAGGCGGCAGTTAAGGAAATGATGCAGGACAAGAAGTTCGGCAAGAGCGGTGACAATATCGTAATCGAGGAGTTTTTGACCGGTCCCGAGGTATCGGTGCTTTCCTTTACGGACGGCAAGACCGTTGTGCCGATGATCTCCTCAATGGACCACAAGCGTGCGCTTGATAACGATATGGGTCTTAACACCGGCGGTATGGGTACCGTTGCACCCAACCCTTATTACACGGATGCCATTGCCGCGGAGTGCATGGAAAAGATCTTCCTGCCCACCGTAAACGCAATGAATGCCGAGGGACGCACCTTCAAGGGCTGTCTCTACTTCGGCCTTATGCTTACCCCCAAGGGCCCCAAGGTAATTGAGTACAACTGCCGCTTCGGCGATCCCGAAACGCAGGTAGTGCTTCCTCTGCTGGATTCCGATCTATTTACCGTTATGCGTGCGGTAACCGAGGAAAAGCTTGCGGAGACTGAGGTTAAATTCAAGAATGCACACGCTTGCTGTGTTATTATGGCATCCAAGGGCTATCCCGAAAGCTATGAAAAGGGATTCGAGATGACGATCCCCGACGATATCAAGAACAGCGTGTACGTTGCAGGTGCAAAGCTGGAGGGCGGTAAGCTGCTTACAAACGGCGGACGTGTTCTCGGTGCTACGGCGGTAGATACCACGCTTGCATCCGCAATCAAGGGCGCATACGCTCTTGTTTCGCGCATAAAGTTTGACAATGCCTTTTACCGCAACGACATCGGTGCAAAAGCGATGAAGGCAATGGAGGAATAAAATGGTTTTCAGAGTATTTGTTGAAAAAAAGAAGGAGCTTGCAAACGAGGCAAGAGCGCTTTATAACGATGCCCGTGCATTCCTCGGAATTGCGGGACTTACCGACGTTCGCCTTTTTAACCGTTATGATGCGGAAAATATTACGGAGGAGCTGTTTAACTACTCCATCAACACCGTATTTTCCGAGCCTCAGACGGATATAGTATACGGCGATATCGACTGCAAGGATGCCACAAGTGTATTTGCAGTTGAGTATCTGCCCGGTCAGTTCGATCAGCGTGCGGATTCCGCTGCACAGTGCATACAGATAATCTCGAAGGGCGACAGACCCACCGTACGCACCGCAAGAGTTTACGCACTCTACGGAAAGCTTACCGATGCCGAGATCGCCGAGATCAAAAAGTACGTAATCAACCCCGTGGAAAGCCGT
>JAFOAB010000177.1 GCA_017382555.1 Clostridia bacterium | reverse complement strand
GATACACCGTAACGCAAGCGGCTCTTGCCACGGGCTATGCGGATATAATGAGCTTTTCAAGAATGTATAAAAAGCACTTCGGTGTCTCACCGCGCACAAGCGCGGATGCCCACGCAAAGGGCAAAAAGACGATAGTTCTAAAATAAAAAACGCCTGTGCGCGTCATCCTTGAGCGTTAGCGAAGGATCTCGCGCCGGCATTTTTCCATACGTTTAGGGGGATGTAAAAACTGAGTTTTTACATCCCCCTTTGTTTACTTATTTTCTTCGTTCTTTCTTCTCATACGTGTGTAAATAACCATAAACATACTGGATATCGACACAAGCACGCCGGCAAGAACGGGAACGAGGTATGCAGGATTCTCAACGTCGGCAATATCGGGCTCTCCGGTCGTGGGAGCTTCCGTTGCGGGCGCCTCGGTTGCGGGTGCCTCGGTCTCGGGTGCACCTGTTGCAGGTGCCTCGGTCGCGGGTGCCTCAGTCGCGGGTGCCTCAGTCGCGGGTGCCTCGGTCGCAGGTGCCTCGGTCGCAGGTGCCTCGGTTACAGGTGCCTCGGTTACAGGTGCTTCGGTTACAGGTGCTTCGGTTACAGGTGCTTCGGTTACGGGAGGCTCGGTTACCACGGGTTCTTCGCCGTATTTTCTTTCATCGGGGCTGTAATTTTCGTTAACCTGAGAGAATATCCAATCAACGATTCCCTCGGTATTTGCCGCATTGGACCAAATGTTATGGCTTCCGCCGGGAATCTCAACGTAGGTAACGTTCGTTCCGCCCGCATCCTTTATCGCCTTAACGAGGGAGCGCGTACCGTTTACGGAAAGGGTGGCATCCGCATCACCGTGGAAGGTGTAGATGGGGGTGGTGGTGAGGTACTTTCCTACCTCAGCCGCACCGTCAAACGCGCCTGAGCCCGCAAGCGGAACTGCCGCCGCAAAGGTGTTGGGGAAGCGGAAGATAAGCTCCCAGGTAGCACCGCCGCCGTTGGAGGAGCCGGTTACGTAAATTCTTGAGGTATCAACGGAATATTCGGCAACGAACTTATCAAAAAGCTCCTTTGCCGCGGTAAGATGCTTGCTCATGCTGTCTCTCGTTAGGAATGCCGCGCTTCCGACGTAAGCTGTGCTGTCTACCCAAGAGTAGGGGGAAGCGGGGCACTGAGGTGCAAGCATAATGCACTCGATACCGCTGTTATATATCTTGGTATTAAGCGCCGCGCCGTTTGTGGTGAGGTGAATTACGTTATCCGAGCCTCTGGAGCCGTTGCCGTGCATATAAAGCACCATGGGATAGCTCTTGGAGGGATCGTAATTTTCGGGCAGATAGTAGCGGTACGGAATGGTAGTTCCGTGGCTGTCGGTAAACTTGCCTGACTTGAACGCCTCGGTAAGGGGCACCTGAGTGCTTACGCCCTCCTCGGTAATTATCTCGTCAAAATCGGAGATAACGGACCTTATCGTGGACGCATTGGGATGCTTTGAGATATCTATGGAGGAAAATCCGTCGACATTACCGATGATGCCCTTGCAGCTGCTGAAATCGCCGCCGGTTACCGTAATCTTCGCATCGCCCTTAAGGAAGGATGGATTGGAATTGGAAACGTAGATGGAGCCGGTGATCTTACCGCCGGAGATGGTGATGTTGGTATCTCCGCCGGAGCCGTTATTTACGCTTCCGCCGTAAAGGGTGGTTATCTCACCGCCCTCAATGTTGATGTGGGAGCAGCCCGTGTAGCTCGCGTTCTGCTGACGGCTGAAGCCGACAACAAGGAACTTACCGCTCTTTACGGTTATCTTGGCATCAAGGTCACGGCTGATGGTAGCCGCCTTGCCTTCACCGCTCTGGCAACCGCCGAGGATTGCAAGGCTCTTTGCAATTTCAGTATAAGTGAAGTCCGTAGCCGTAATTCCCTCTCCCATAATAATGGGATTAAACTCCGCAATAAACAGAATAAAATTGTACTTTGCGGACGTATCGCCCTTGAAGTTTATATTCTCAAAGGTGGTGGGACCCGCAAGCACGTATCTTCTTCCCTGTGATTTGATATACACGGAATTTGCCGTTCCGTTGCGGTAATCCTTGCCACCGTAAACCTGAGTTACCGTTACAGTGTTTGCGTGTGCGGGCTCGGTAAAGGTTGCCTTTATCTCATAGCTACCGCAAATTACGATGGTTCCACCATCGCCAAGCTTATTATATGCATCGGTAAGATTACCGAGAGGTGAGGTGTCGCTTGAGCCGTCGCCCGTGCCGCCCTCACAAACGTAAACGACGTTTTCCGCCGCCTGTGTGGGAAGAACAGGGCAAGCGCAGGCGATAACGGTTATCGCCGCAACAAGCATTGCAATAAATCTTTTCATTTATTTCTTCTCCTTTTTCGTTACAACTATGATAATAACAGCCGCAACCGCGATAATACCTGCGCAAATCAATGCGGTAGGCAGAATACCCAAGCCTTCCTTTACACTCGGCTGAGGCGCTTGCTGTGTGGTATCCTGTGCGGGAGGTGCCGTGGTTACGGTTACCTCGGTGGTACCCGTTGCCTCGGTTGTTACGGGCTCTGCTGTGGTTGCGGGTGCCTCCGTTGTTACAGGCATCGTGGTGGTGACGGGAGCTTCCGTTGTTACCGGCACCGTGGTGGTGACGGGCACTTCCGTTGTTACGGGTACAGTGGTGGTGACGGGTGCTTCCGTTGTTACCGGCACCGTTGTGGTGACGGGTGCTTCCGTTGTTACGGGCACCGTGGTGGTGACGGGTGCCTCGGTAATAACGGGCTCGGTCTCCGCAAGTCTATCCGTCATCGCCTTCTCATCGGAGAGGCGAACAACAAGCCATCCGCTCGGCTCGTTCTCCTTGAGCGCGTTGAAGCCGTCCCAAGAATACGCGGCTGTTTCATCGGTATTATAAAGCTTGATAAACACACCAAGCTCAGTGCTTGCAAAGTACTTACGCGGGATGGAGAACTCAATAACGTAGCCCTCATCCGTATCGGAGGTGTTATCCTTCGTTCCGTAGATTTTTACTGCCGACTTGTGGCCGGTTACTGTTATGCTTGAGCCGCTCTTAACGCTTATGGACATACCGCCGTTAATGTTAAGATTGACGCGGTAAACCCTACTGCCGTCGCTTATCTGGAATTCGAATTTTTCCTGAGTTCTTACGTCGTAATCAAGCGTTTCGAAGAGGAAGTAGACGTTATCCGCATCGTGCGCGGCACGCACGGATACCTGCGCCTGCGAAATACTGCCCGCAAACAGCGCATCGGTATTATCAAACCAATCGGCGGTATTGCCGTCCACGGTCATATTTGCCGTTTTTGCATCTATGCGATGGTTGAGAATGAGGCGCGAAACGCCGATACCCGTGGAATGGAGATTTGTCTTCACACCCGCCTCCACGATGGTATCGCCAAAGGAGGAGATAAGCGTGTGGCTGCCCGTTACAAAGACGTCGCCCCACATACCGCGCGCCTGAGTTGTCAGCGGGTTATACTCTCTGTCAAAATAGAATTTCGTTCCCGTTTCGTTTCCGAGGTATATCTTCATCTTCGAGGAAACGCCCATGGAAAGCGCTATCTCGCCCGACGGGAACTGGGCGATGTACGGGCCCGTACCCTTATGCACCATGTTATCGCGGTCCTCGGGTCCGTCCTCGTTTTCCTCCAGCGTGCGCTCGAAGAAATCGTGCGAGCGGATAATACTCGTATAGTGGTCTCCACCATACTTGGAAAGGCTTTCCGCCGCCATAACTATCGTTTTGTTATCGTGCAGAAGAATTGCAACGGGCATCTGGTCCGTAAGGATCTGCACGCCGTTTTCGTTTACGTATATCTTTTGCTGTGCTATGCGCTTTGCAACGTAGGGGTATTTCAGCGCCATAGGTGTCCACGTTCTGCCGTTATCGGTGGAGGTGATCATCGCAACACCGCTTGAAACGTGGCTGCCCATATCGTTGCGGTATATCGCATCCTTCGGTGCGCTGTGCGTTAGGTACATCTGCAGCGTTCCGTCAGGCAGCTGCAAAAAGCTCGGCTCCCATACTCTGCCCTGATAAACCACCTGCTGCTCGCTCCACGTTTCGCCGCCGTCGGTGGAATACTTGGTAACGATTCCCTTCTCCGACATCAAAAAGCGGTTCGGGCTTTGGGAGGTTTCCGACTTTTTAACCGGATGGAATATAGCCGCAACAACTATATCACCGTTTTCAAGCTCTATTGCGTCCGCTGTTGCGTAATCTCTTTGGTAAAGGTCAAGCGCCGTAAGATGGGACTGAAACAGCACTCTCGGCTCCTCCCAATGCGTTCCGTCGTCGGAGAAGGCATAATAAACGTTGGGGCCCCATCTGCCGTCCTGATAGAACAGTATGTATCTGCCCGTGGAGAGGCGCTTGATACGCGGATACCACAGGTCTCCGCTTTCGATAAGATCCTCGTTTTTCAGGTGATACGAATTGCGCCTGTCAAGCTCAAGAGTGCTTAGGTGCGTAACACCCGCGTGGCTGTCGATGGGATCGTCCTCCGTATTCAGCTCGTAAATGGAGTGCAGACCGTCGTCCTCCGCGGCCAACGCCCTCGGAAACGCGGGAACAATGCCGATAATGAAAATAAAAGCCAGAGCCAAGCAAACCAAGCGTTTTTTCATTTCATTTACCTCAAAAAAAGAAGATATGCTACAGATATCGCAAGCCACAGAAGCGTACATACCGAAATGAATGCGATCATACCGAAATGCTGTGTTTTGTGGCGGATAACAGCCATTGTAAAAAGCATAACGGGCGCACCGCCGAATGCAGAAAGCAAAAGAAGCGAGCGCTCGCGTATTCGGTGGCGCGGGAATATCTTTGCGGCTATTTTATCATACACCGTCGCAAAAAAAGATATCAGCCCCATAACACCGAAATATATCAAAAGGAATCTGTCAAGCAACGTCATAGCATACCTCGGGGATTTTTACATATTTTATCATATTAATAACAAAAAAGCAACTTTTAATTGTTGTGCCCCAAATTGTACGGACAGTACAAAAAAGACCCCTATGGTAGAATTAATTAAATGCTAAGCAACATACTGACTTCGTTTTTCAAGCGGAGTCAGTTTTGTTTTAGTTTGGATACGATCGTTGTTGTAGAAGCGAATGTACTCACCT
>JAFOAB010000176.1 GCA_017382555.1 Clostridia bacterium | reverse complement strand
TCCGTCCCAATCGACGAACACGCCCTGAAGAACGTCATCATACGTTTTTACACCGTTATCGCTTGCCTTCAAGGCGGCAAAATACACCTTAAGCTCCAAAGCAAGACCGGCAACCGTTAAAATGTGCATAATCTGCTCGTCTTTAAATTTTACGGAAAACTTATCACCGCGGGAATAGCTCTCAATCAGTCCCGCCTTAAAAAGGCGTCTCATAATCTGATCGGAATAAAAAGCGCGTGCGTTTTCCCTATGCATTGCCCTTTCGTACTCGTCAGCCTTCATAGTGCAAGCAGGTCCGTCCGTTTCCTCCCTGTTTTTGAGAAGAACACCAAGAGCGCTTATCAAATTATTCCAGGTCTTTGGATTTACCTTGCAGATATTCCAAGCGGTCTCGGCATCCGAAATAAGCTCGTCGCTGATATTCCAAATGCGCGTGCCGTCCGGCTTTTCATTTTCATAAACGACCTTACCGCCGAAAAGCGCAACCATCTCATCCACCCTAATGGCGGGAGCGTCAAAGCGCTCCTCCCTGCCGTCCTTGTGAAGATCGATTACGGAGCCGTTATTCAGATCAAAGCGATGAAGCTTCGGTACCGTGGAGTATTTTTCATATATCATACCGGTGGCAACCAGCGACGGCTCGTCACCTCCGTTAAGGCATACAGAGCAATTGCCTTCGGCATTCATTAAATCGCAAAGCAAGGTGTACACCGCCTGCAGATCGTTTTCGGGGACGTTTCTTACCTCAGTTGCTATAAGCGTGCCTCTTCTGTGAAGCATTGCGGCAAGAGCGCGTGCGTATCTGCGCATTGCCTTACTGTCACTGCCGATTATTATAAGCTTTTCGGGCGGAGACGCCAGACAAGCGCACACGCTTTCAATGGATATTCCACCGTAAAATTGTATATAAGTCATTAAAGATCCTTTTCGAGGATATCTGCAATTCGAACACAGGCAAAGCCATCTCCGTAGGGATTGCTTGCCTTGGACATTGCATCGTATGCAGACTTATCCTCAAGCAGCAGCTTGAAGTTACTGTATATAACCTCTTCATCGGTTCCTACAAGTTTAAGGGTACCTGCCTTTATTCCCTCGGGGCGCTCGGTAGTGTCGCGCATAACAAGCACCGGCTTGCCAAGAGAGGGCGCCTCCTCCTGAATTCCGCCGCTGTCGGTAAGGATCATAAAGCTACGCGCAAGGAAATTGTGGAAATCAAGCACCTCAAGAGGCTCAATGATATGTATACGGTCACAGTCTCCAAGCTCCTCGTCTGCAGCCTTGCGCACAACGGGATTCATATGGATGGGATAAATTGCCTTAACGTCGGGATGCTCGTCCATTACGCGACGTATTGCGCGGAACATACTGTGCATAGGCTCACCGAGATTCTCACGGCGATGGGCGGTTATCATAATCAGCTTACTTCCCTTTGCCCACTCAAGCTCGGGATGAGAATAATCCTCGCGCACCGTTGTTTTAAGCGCATCTATTGCGGTGTTGCCCGTTACGTAGATGCTTGCGGGATCTTTTCCCTCATTTAGGAGATTTTCCTTTGAAAGCTCGGTGGGGGAGAAATTATACTTTGCTATGATTCCCACAGCCTGACGGTTAAATTCCTCGGGATACGGGCTCCAGATATTATAGGTCCTAAGCCCCGCCTCTACGTGCCCAACGGGTATCTGCTTATAGAAGCACGCAAGCGCGGTAACAAAGGTAGTGGAGGTGTCACCGTGGACAAGAACAACGTCGGGCTTCACCTCGTCAAGCACGTTGCCAATGCCGTTCAATATATTTGTTGTGATATCAAAAAGCGTCTGCTTGTCCTTCATAATGGAAAGATCGTAATCAGGCTCAACCGAAAATGCATCAAGCACCTGGTCGAGCATTTGTCTATGCTGTCCCGTTACACAAACAACGGTTTCGATATTTTTTCTTGTCTTAAGCTCGTTAACAAGGGGGCACATTTTTATTGCCTCCGGTCTTGTACCGAACACAAGCATAACTTTTTTCATATTCTGTCTCTCTCTTTTATTTCTTATTACCGAAGATAAACATCTCGGAAAGTGTTACCCAATCGGAGGTATCGTTCCAAATTCCCGTGAAAACAAGGCGAATGTATTTTGCGTTTTCAACCGTTTCAAAATCCCAGTTATAGTTTCTTCCTCCCGGATATTCCGTCTCCGTCATATCAACCACCGTTACGTAATTTACGCGGTCGGTTGAAACCTCAATACGGAATTTATAAGCGCGGCAGGAGCGCGGCAGGAAGGAGATTCTATATAAATCAACGGGATTTCTTAACGTAATCTCAAGAGTTACGGGGCCCTCCTTCAAGGAGCCGCCCACCCAAGAGGTACCGGAGGACTGATACATATAATCGCCGTCAAAAAGATTTGCAGGAGTGTTGGAGGATTTATCGGACTTGTTGGGGCTATACGCATTAACAAGATCCGCCCTGGTGAGAAAACCGGGTTCAAGATAGTAGGAATGATCTGAGCTTGCGTTTGCCTCATCTTCAACCGTCCTTACTGTCGCATCATCAATAACGGGGGCAACGTAATCCTCGCAAAGGCGCATATAAGCCGCCGCGCCCATCATAACAAGACCGACACCGAACATATTCGTCTCGTTTTTCGAAACGCTCTTCGGAGCAGCTCCGACGGGCTGACAGTAGCCGAGCTTGCCATTTTCGAAAACCGCGTCCTCTGTTACGCATCTGTACACGCTCTCAACTACGGGGAGATACGTTTCGGCATCCAAAATTCCAAGCTCTATACCGAGGCAGATTCCAAACCAGAATCCGCCCGTTCCCGTCATTTCGATTCCCTTATGATGGTCGGGGTCGCCGAGATTGGAGCACCAATAGCCACCCGGCTGAACACATCGTAAAAGTGCTTCTGACATAGCTCTAAAATCCGCAAGATACTGTTCGTATGCCACGGAATTTTTATCCATAATTCGCAGATTACGGGCAAGAGATACGTATACCCATGTGTTTCCTCTGCTCCAGAATACCTTTTTGCCATTCGGGGATATGTTGGGAGTGGAGGAAGCGCTTACATATTTTTTATTGGGATTAAATATATATTTGGAATCCCTGTACCACAGCCCCTCCTCCTCGTCAAACAGCGTTGCGCGCCACTTCATATAGCAGTCGTAATCAAGCTGTGCATATCTTTCGTCACCCGTACGTGCGGTAAGATACTGATATGCGGAGGAGACCATGTATATCTCATCTATCCAAGAGTAGTTTAAAGTATTTTTGCTTAAAGCGTAATTGGCCTGACGTATCGTATCCGTCAGCTTTGCATCGTTGTTAAGGATATTATCCAGATCGGAATATACGAGCATTGTGGTAGCTATGTCAAGGTAATCGGTGTCGTGACCGTAATTTACCTGATATCCGTACTTTTCCGCAATATCGACAACGAAACGATAATAATCCGTATCTCCGGTAACGTAAAACGCCTCAAGCATACCCATCTGGAAAGTGGAGGACTTCCAATCGTTATAATCGGGGTAATCACCGCGAGCCGTTACGTATTCGTAAAGATAATATGAGCTGAGCTTTTCAAGCAGAGCTGCAATATCGGCACTTGCCGTAGAGCTCTTCTTAAATTCTATAACCTGCTCAGGCTCCTCGGTAACTGCAGGAGCCTCAGTTGTTACGGGCGCTTCCGTTGTTACCGGCGCTTCCGTTGTTACCGGCGCTTCCGTTGTTACAGGTGCTTCCGTTGTTACGGGCACTTCCGTTGTTACGGGCGCTTCCGTTGTTACGGGTGCTTCCGTTGTTACGGGCTCTTCCGTTGTTACCGGTGCTTCCGTTGTTACCGGTGCTTCCGTTGTTACGTGTGCTTCCGTTGTTACAGGCGCTTCCGTTGTTACCGGCGCTTCCGTTGTTACGGGTGCTTCCGTTGTAACGAGTACTTCGGTTGTAACGGGTGCTTCGGTTGTATCGACAACGTCAATCGTAACGTCACCGGTTTGTACAGATGGGATCTCCGTACCACAAGCAGCACACGAAAAAACAATGTATATAGCAAGAATTAATGAAATGAACCTTTTCATATTATCTCCGCATTTACGTCATAAAAATAAGCAAGGCTAAATCGTCGGCAATCAATTATCATT
>JAFOAB010000175.1 GCA_017382555.1 Clostridia bacterium | reverse complement strand
GCAAATGCAAAGCGCATCGCAAATCCCGGCTGCCACGCAAGCGGCTTTCTCTCCCTTATCGCGCCGCTTACGGAAAAGGGCATAATCGATAAAAAGGCGGTTCTTTCCTGCTTCTCGCTTACGGGATACTCCGGCGGCGGTAAGAATATGATAGCGGAATATGACAGCGCGGAGAGAAGCGAGCTGCTTTCCGCCCCCCGTATGTACGGTCTTACGCAGGCGCATAAGCATCTGCCCGAGATGTGCACCGTTACGGGACTTGAGAATAAGCCGCTCTTCTGCCCCATAGTCGGTGATTTCTATTCGGGTATGGAGGTCTGCGTAACGCTTGATGCGGCAAGCATCAACGGCACCGCGGACGATATCCGCAGAATATATTCCGAGTATTACCGAGAAGGGCTTGTAAAATACGTGGAAGCGGCGGACGAGGCGGGCTTTATTGCCGCAAACGCGATGTCGAATAGAGACGATATGCTCGTTACCGTCTGCGGAAACGGCGACAGAATAGTGCTTGTTTCGCTTTTCGACAATCTCGGCAAGGGCGCATCGGGTGCCGCAATACAGAATATGAATATAGCCATGGGCGTGGATGAAGCCACGGGACTTGTGGTAGGTTAAAAGGATAGATAGGATTATGAAGATAATTGAAGGCGGCGTATGTGCCGCACAGGGATTTAAGGCAAGCGGAGTTCACTGCGGCATACGCAAGAACCGCACAAAAAAGGACGTTGCGCTGATCGTCAGCGCTTGCCCCGCATCTGCGGCGGCAGTTTACACCACCAATCTCGTTAAGGGCGCGCCCCTTGCCGTTACCAAGCAGAACATCGCAAACGGCATTGCGCAGGCTGTCATCTGCAACAGCGGAAACGCAAACACCTGCAACGTGGGCGGTGAGCTTGTAGCGAAGGAGATGTGCGGCTACGTTGCGGAGGCGATAGGTATCCCCGCCGAGGACGTTATCGTAGCCTCCACCGGTGTTATCGGTCAGGTGCTTGACCCCACCCCCATCAAGAATTCTATGCCCGCGCTTGTAGAGGCACTTTCCGATAACGGAAGTGATGCGGCGGCAGAGGGCATTATGACCACCGATACCGTTAAAAAAGAGGTGGCGGTTGAGTTTACCGTAGGCGGCAAGGTTTGCCGTATGGGCGGCATTGCCAAGGGTAGCGGAATGATCCACCCCAATATGGCAACTATGCTCGTATTCATCACCACCGATGCGGCAATTGCTCCCGAAATGCTCAAAAAGGCACTTTCCGCAGATATCAAGAACACCTTTAATATGGTAAGCGTGGACGGTGATACCTCCACGAACGATATGGTTGCCGTGCTTGCAAACGGAATGGCAGGTAATACAGTAATCGATAGCGAGGGCGCGGATTTCGATGCGTTTATGCTTGCGCTTAACACCGTTACCGTCGGCCTCTGCCGTATGATAGCGGGCGACGGAGAGGGTGCAACCAAGCTGCTTGAATGCACCGTTATCGGAGCGAAGGACGAAAAGAACGCAAAGACCGTTGCAAAGAGCGTTATCTGCTCCAGCCTTCTCAAGGCGGCAATGTTCGGTGCGGACGCAAACTGGGGCCGCGTGCTTTGTGCCATCGGCTACAGCGGAGCGGACGTGGACGTAACGAAGGTCGGCGTTTCCTTTGCAAGCGCGAAGGGCGAGATAAGCGTTTGCGAGAACGGCTGCGGCGTTGATTTTTCCGAGGAGAAGGCAAAGGAGATACTCCTTGAAAAGGAGATCAACATAAATATCACCCTCGGTGACGGCGATGCAAGGGCTGTTGCT
>JAFOAB010000174.1 GCA_017382555.1 Clostridia bacterium | reverse complement strand
GTATGGGGCGAGCTTCCCTCCGCTTACTGGTTCAACGATCAGGAGAAGCGCAATATGCTCCGCGACCTTTCCGAGGCTATAAAGCGCGACTACAACCACCCCGCACTTATCGCTTGGGTACCCTTAAACGAGAGCTGGGGCGTTTACGCTATCAAGGAAAACGAGGAGATGCAGCAGCTTAACGATATGCTCTACCACGTTGTTCACAGCCTTGACGGAACCCGCTTCGTTTCCGGCAATGACGGCTGGGAGCAGGCAGAGACCGATATCGTGACCGCACACGATTACACCGCGTACAACAAGGACCTCCGCCACGAGGATTACGAGGATGCCGAGATCTTCGGTCTCGGATGCCCCAACAAGGGACGCACCGTTACCGCAGATAACTACGATAACACCGGCAAGCCCTGCCTGCTTACCGAGTACGGCGGAATCGCCTTCTCCAAGGACAGCGGCAACGGCAACTGGGGCTACAACGGCGCCGTTAACGATGAAAAGGTATTCCTTGACCGTTACGATGATATTACCACCGCCTTCAAGTCCCTGCCCTACATCCGCGGCTACTGCTACACCCAGCTTACCGACGTATTCCAGGAGGTAAACGGTCTGCTTGATATGGACCGCAACCCCAAGGTCGATATGGCAAAGATCCGCGAGATCAACGTCCGCGCCCGTCACTGCAAATAAGTCTTCTGTGGCTGTCTCAAATTGATCTTGAGACAGCCACTTTTTTGCTTTCAATCACAAAAGTTCGTCCGGAAAAGTGTAATGAAATGACAAAAGTTCGTCGCGAAAAATGTAAAATATGCAAAAAGTTCGTCCGAAAAAATGTAATTTGACAGTTAAAACGTATTGATATTTCAGAATAATCGGTGTATAATAACAACGTATTATGATTTTGGGAGGTGTATCGCCGTGTACAGATCAGCAATTGAAAAGCTGTATGAATGGAAAGCAAGCGCTGACCGCAAGCCCTTAATTATCGAAGGTGCAAGGCAGGTTGGAAAGACTTGGCTTATGAAGGAATTCGGCAAATCGGCCTACAGCAACACCGTATATATCAATTTTGATTCCAATTCAAGAATGGCGGAGCTCTTTTCCTCCAATCTTGAAATAAGCAGGATCGTTATGGGGCTGGAGCTTTACGCCGACACAAAGATCAACCCCGAGAATACGCTTATTATCTTCGACGAGGTGCAGGAGGTTCCGCGCGCCTTGGCAAGCCTGAAGTATTTTTACGAAAATGCTCCCGAGTATCATATCATTTGTGCGGGCTCCTTGCTTGGAATTGCCCTCCATCAAGGCACCTCGTTCCCCGTTGGCAAGGTTGATTTTCTCAATCTTTATCCGCTCTCCTTTAAGGAATTCCTGATGGCTATTGGGAAGACGAGATACGTAGAGCTGATGGACGCGGGCGATTACGAAATGATGACTGCGTTCAGGCAGGATCTCATCGATGCCCTCAAGTATTATTATTTTGTCGGCGGTATGCCCGAGGCGGTAATGTCCTTTGCCTCCGAAAAGGATTTTAACAAGGTACGTAAAATACAGAGGCGTATCCTTGAGGCTTATGAGCAGGATTTTTCCAAGCACGCGCCAAACGAATCCGTACCCAAGCTGCGCATGCTGTGGAACAGCATACCCTCACAGCTTGCAAAGGAAAACAAAAAGTTTATTTACGGCTTGGTTCGCGAGGGTGGCAGAGCGAAGGAATATGAAAGCGCCATTATGTGGCTGACCGACTGCGGACTTGTGCACAGGATCAGCCGCGTAACCGTCGGTCATTTGCCCTTGAAGGCATATGAGGATATGAAGGCGTTCAAAATGTTCGTGCTTGACGTCGGCTTGCTTGGTTGTATGGTTGGTCTAAACAAGAAAATACTGCTTGACGGTAATAACCTTTTTGTGGAATTTAAGGGTGCGCTTACCGAGCAGTACGTGCTACAGCAGTTAATTACCAATCCGGATTACAACATCTATTATTACACAAATGACAGCGGCAGCTGTGAGGTAGACTTTCTCATAGATACGGGTGATGCCGTCGTTCCCGTTGAGGTGAAGGCAGAGGTAAGCCTTCGTGCAAAAAGCCTCAAAACCTACGTTGAAAAATTTTCCCCCGACGTTGCTGTCAGAACGTCAATGCGGGATTACAAAAAGGAATCCCTGCTTGTCAATCTGCCGCTTTACGCTATTGAGAATTTAACTAAAGAATTGATTTGACGGTCTACCGGGGATGTAAAAAAGTCCGGACCTTAAAAAAGAGAAAAACATTGAAAACACAATGGTTTCAATGTTCTTAAAACGTTTATCTAAGGTAAGAAAAACTCAATTTTTGAGTTATACTTTCCTTTAGTACTGATTGATACTATGGGAGAACGAAAATGTATATACGCAGGCTACGCGACCTTCGGGAAGATCACGATAAAAAGCAAGAGGACGTTGCACGCATCCTTGGAATCAAGCAAACGGTATACTCGCGCTACGAGCGCGGCTACCAATGCATTCCGCTTGCGCACCTAATAACGCTTGCAGATTACTATTGCGTTTCTCTCGATTATATTTGTGAACGCGATCCGCAAAAGTGCGGCAAATGAGGTCGGCAATGCTTTCTTTTTACGGCGAATTAACGTGCAAGCTGCCCTGCGTTATCTGCGATGCGGGTCTGCACGTGCTTTTTGCAAATAAGACCGCGTACGGTGACCCGATTACGGTGAAATGGATAGACGAGGGGAAGCCGAGCTTCGGCAAAGCTCTGATCGCGGAGATGGAAAATGCGTTTGAGGCCGAGCCGTTTGGCATTGCAAGGCTGGATTACACCCACAAGGGCAAGCACCGCACGGTGCTTGCGGACCGCAGGGCTTTATGCGGTGCAACCGTGTACGCCTTTGCCGTTCTCGGTGATGACGGGAATGCGGCAAAATCGGAGCTTGACGGCAGAAGGATGCTTACCGCTTGCTTTTCCCCGACGATCGGCAGGCTGGCGCATAACACTCCCTTTAACAGCGAAATTACGGATACGTGGGCAAGACTTGCGAGTGACGTGGCAGAGCGGGCGGGCAAACGCCTTGATATTTCCTGCGATATAAGCGATACGGGCACACCCGTCAAATCCTGCGAGGCACTGCTTTGCTCGTCAAGCGCGGTGCTTGCCGCATATTGCGGCAATGCGAAGGGCGATATTTCCGTAAGCATTCGCGAGGAGCGCTTCGGTATCAGCTTCTCCTTTCGGGCAGAGGTGGCGGAGCGCGTTGATGCAAGCCTTATCTCCTCCGAGAGTGCCGCACTTATCTCCGCTTGCTTTGCGCATTCCGAGATACCCATGCTTGTTGCCATCCAAACGGCAACGGAGGGCGGTATTTCTCTTATTGCCGACACAATGACAGACACCGAGCTTGCCATAACGCTTCGTATAAGCAGCTTTGATATAGGCGATTGCGGCTTCAAGGCATCCGCCGAGGCACTCTCCAACGCAAAAGCGATAATTTACGCCGTAACGGAGATGCTTATATAGATTGACATATCACACATCATATGATATTATATATTAGTTAAAGTTCTCAAACGGAGAAGACTCAATGAATCCACATAAAGACCACAGAAGCAGAGTGAAGGCGAGATTTATGGCCGAGGGGCTTGGCGGCTTTGAGGAGCATAATGCGCTGGAGCTTTTGCTGTTTTACGCTATACCGCAAAAGGATACGAACGAGCTTGCGCACGCACTGCTTGCCCGCTTCGGCAATCTTGCCGGAGTGCTGGATGCCGACCCCGCCGTGCTTATGGAGGTGGACGGAATAGGCGAGCACGCCGCAACGCTTTTAAAGCTTATCCCACAGCTCGCGGGCAGATATTATGCAGAATGCGAGGTGGAGGAGGGCTCTGCCATAACGGCAGATGCGCTTGGCAGAATGTTTGTTGCCAAGTTCCTCGGTGAAACGAACGAGGTGGTCTACCTCACGATGCTTGACAACAGCATGAGGATAATTGACACGATAAAGGTATTCAACGGCTCCGTTAACTCCGCACACATATCACCGCGTATGCTTGCGGAGCCCTGCATACTGCGCAAGGCGGCTATCGCCGTTATTGCGCACAACCACCCAAACGGGGTTGCGGTTCCCTCAAGCGAGGATATGACGACCACAACCAATATCGATCTGGCACTCAAATCCCTCGGCATTCCCCTTCTTGAGCATTACATCGTTGCGTCCGGTAAATATCTGCCGCTTATGTACAAGATGAACGGCCTTATTCGCCAGAATGCGCAAACAAGTGAATTCTACGCCGGAATGGACACAAGCAAATTCTATTTCGATCTCAAAAAACCCAAGACCCCTAATTACGAAGGATAGGTAAAAAACATGAAAAACCGCATTTTTTCCGTTAAGGCCATTGCCGTGCTTCTGCTTTGTGCAGTAATTACCTGCACGCTTCCCGTTTTTGTAAGCGCGGGTGAATTCACCTCTACCGTCAACCTGCTTGACGTCAGAAAGAACACAAGGGGTGACGGCTTTAACTGGGATAACAAGACCGACACTCTGACTCTTACCAACTTCACCGTAAACACCAAGGACCGCTACGGTCTGCGCATCCCCAACGGCGCTACCGTTGTGCTTGAGGGTACAAGCACCATCACCGCCGCATATGCCGCACTTGATATCGAGGGCGAGGCATACTTCCGCGGAGAGGGCACGCTTATCCTTAACGCGGGTGAGGTAGGCTTCCTCAACCCCATCAACATGGATGACAAGAAGGTAATTGTCGAGTCCGGTAATTACATAATCAACTCCGAGGGTGTGGGTATCAGCTCCCCCTACGCGACCTTCAGCCAGACGGGCGGAAGCATT
>JAFOAB010000173.1 GCA_017382555.1 Clostridia bacterium | reverse complement strand
GCGATGAACTGATAGAAGTTATCGGTCTGTCTGCCGCGCTCGCCTACCCACATACAGTAAACGCTTCCGTTTACGCGCACGTCGGTGGTTCCGACGCTCCACTCCTCGTTTATGGTGGTGTCGTCCTTTCCGCGTATCTTTTCGGGTACGTTGGGCTCTCCGGTTATGGGGTTGCCGTACTGTCCATCAGGCTCTCCGTTTAAGGATTTAAGCACGTACATACGATGGTTGATGTTCTGACCGTCGTCAAGCGCGATAAGAAGATACCAGCCCGCATCCTCGCCGAAATCCTCCTCGGAGTAATAATGTATCTCGGGAGACCAATGGTTAAGCGACCACATATGTCCTTCCTCTGGAAGAAAGACAGTGGTAGGCTCGGCATCCTTAAGCTCGGTAAGGGTCTTTGCCTTTTTTACACAGGTGCGCTTGTAGCCGGTGTATGTAAGGTAGTAGTAACCGTTGTGATAAAAGAGCCAAGGGTCAGCGACCTTGCAAAGTCGGTTTGTTATGGTTTCAAACCTTTTTTCAGTATTTTCCATAGTTGCCTCCTTATATTTTATGGCTTAATAATATCATAACAGCTCAGGAAACGGCAATATAAAAATCGTTAATTTTTGTACAAAAAATTAATGTGCAGGTGACGTGTACATCACCTGCACATTTTTCTCAGTTACGCCTTAGCAATGAAGGAGGAGCAGTCGGTGCACTGGCACATGGTGGGGTTGGCCTCATGGGTAGTCACCTTGATCTTGTCGAGAGTGCAGTAGTTATCGCAAGCGGAATGGTACTGGCACTGGCTGACAGTGCATTCGATGTGCTTGTTGTAAGCGCAGTTCTGGTAATCGTTCATTGTTAACTCCTAACGGTAAAATATTAACGGTTTTCCGTCTACGTTATTTTAACCGCGGGAGGCGGAGTTATTCATTAAATATGCTTTTTCAGCAGCTCCATCATATACATGCGCTTCGCGCCCTCCGCCATCGCTCCGAGCGGATCCTCGCACGCGGTGCATCTGTCTTCAATTCCGGCAGCGCTTACGGCGTATCTGCAAAGCTCGCCGCAGGTCATAGTGCCGTTTGATTCGGCAAGAGGAAACAGGATGATTTTTCTGTTCGGGAAGAAGGATGCGAGTGCGGAAAGAAATGCCAAAACGCTTTCCTTATCGGGTGTGCCCATCATCTGCAGTCTTTCCCCGAGTGTGACGCCGTCGGCTCTTAAAGCATTGGGGTAGACGGCGCTTGAATTATATTTAAGCTGATTTTCGCACGTGATCGCAAAGCTGAGCCTTTTGCCGATAACAGCAGCCACGCAGGGATCGTTATACGCACCTTCAAGATAAGCGGCGGCTGTGGATGCGGGAGTATAGACGCTGTGCTTGCCACTTTTTGCAAGCTTGTACGATAGCTTTTTGATATCCGCTCTGCTTCCGTCTGCGGAAATAAGCATTCCGTCATCGTAGGTATTGTCGCTGATAAGGCAAACGGCGGAGGGGGGCATATGGTCGATACGTGCAAGCATATCGTTCATTCTGTCGCAGAATTGGTAAAGCTTATCCTCAAAGCCGATATCATCGGCAGAGGAGTGCATAAGCGATACGTCGGTGCCACCAATAGGTCCCTTTGCGGTGAAGGTATACAGAGTATCCGCACAGTTAAGAATGCAAGGATGGCAAGCGTCGGTGAGAGAGCAGATGGAGGCCTTTCTGCCGCTTTCGCTCTTGTCCTCTTTTTTTTCGGTGATAAGCTCGCATTCCTCAAGAAGCGCACAAAGCTTGCCTACCGTCATAAGGCTAAGATCCGTTTCATCGGCTATTTGCTTTCGTGATATGTAGCCCGCTTTTTCTATTGATTCAATTACGGAAATGCAGTTCAAAATGCGTTGCGATCTCTGTGCGTCCATTCGTTCCACCCCGTTTATAAAGTGTGTTTATTTATTTGAATTATACATTCTTTGTTCGAAAATGTCAATAAATCCGTTTGAATTATTTGACATTTTTGCGCTTGAATTTAACATTCTATATTTGGCAATACTTTTGGTAAATAAAACACACAGAGGTGTGATATGCATTACGGAAAAGTAGAGATATGCGGGGTGAATACCGCCAATCTGAAAAATCTTACGGACAGTGAGAAAAGATATCTGCTGAAGAAAACCAAGGAGGGGGATGAGGATGCAAGGCAGGAGCTGATAAACGGAAATTTAAGGCTTGTTTTGAGCGTGATACAGCGCTTTGTGAACAGAAGGGAGAATATGGACGATCTTTTTCAGGTCGGGTGCATCGGGCTTATTAAGGCGATAGATAATTTTAATACAGAGCTTGACGTTAAATTCTCCACCTATGCGGTTCCTATGATAATAGGCGAGGTAAGACGATACTTGCGCGATAACAATCCCATAAGGGTCAGCCGTTCGATAAGGGATCTTGCATATAGGGCACTCCAGGCAAGGGAGGCGCTGTCGGACAAGCTGAAGCGCGAGCCGACGGTAGAGGAGATAGCAAAGGAGATCGGGGAGGAAAAGCGCGACGTATCGTGTGCGCTGGAGGCGATAGTTGAGCCGGTTTCGATTTATGAATCCGTATATAATGACAGCGGGGACTCCATATACGTGATCGATCAACTAAGCGATTCTACAACGTGTGACGAATGCTGGCTTGAGGAGATAGCACTGAAGGAGGCGATGAAGCGCCTGACGGAAAGGGAAAAACGCATTATCGATATGCGCTTTTACGGCGGTAAAACACAAATGGAGATCGCGGAGGAGATCGGCATTTCCCAAGCGCAGGTATCACGCCTTGAAAAGGGAGCATTGGCACGCATCAGAAAACAAATGTGATTTTATACAAAAACAGAGGATTGCACGTGCAATCCTCTGTTTTTGTATAATTATCTGATTAATATGCGAAATATCCGAGACGGTAAAGAAGCTCGGCGATAAGAACCGCACCGCCTGCAGCACCGCGGAGAGTGTTGTGGGAAAGACCAACAAACTTCCAGTCGAAGATAGTATCGGGACGGAGACGACCAACGGTAACACCCATACCGCCATAAATGTCGCGGTCAAGCTTTGCCTGAGGTCTGTTGTCTTCCTCAAAGTAGGTAACGAACTTTTCGGGAGCGCTGGGCAGACCGAGCTGCTGGGGCTTACCCTCAAAGGTGTTCCACGCCTCAAGGATCTCCTCCTTGGTGGGATTGTTTTCAAACTTCACGAATACAGCCGCAGTGTGACCGTCGGTAACGGGAACGCGGATGCACTGGGTGGTGATCAGCGGAGCGGCGGCCTTGACGATTTCGCCGTTCTCGATGTGACCCCAGATGCGGAGCGGCTCCTGCTCGGACTTCTCTTCCTCGCCGCCGATGTAGGGGATGACGTTGTCGATCATCTCGGGCCAGCGCTCGAAGGTTTTGCCTGCGCCTGAAATTGCCTGATAAGTACAAGCAAGAACTTTGTCAACACCAAACTGCATCAGAGGATGAATTGCGGGTACATAGCTCTGGAGTGAGCAGTTGGACTTAACAGCGATAAAGCCGCGCTTTGTACCAAGACGCTTTCTCTGTGACTCGATAACCTTTGCGTGATCAGCATTGATCTCGGGGATAATCATGGGAACGTCGGGAGTGTGACGATGTGCGGAGTTGTTGGAAATGATGGGGCACTCTGCCTTTGCATAGGCCTCCTCAAGAGCCTTGATCTCCTCTTTCTTCATGTCAACTGCACAGAAGCAGAAGTCAACAAGCTTTACAACTTCATCAATATCAGAAGCATCCTTGATAACAAGGTCAGCCATATTCTCGGGGATAGGTCTCTCCATTACCCAACGGCTCTCAACGCACTCGCGGTATGTTTTGCCTGCGCTTCTTGCACTTGCGGCAAGGCAAGTTACCTCAAACCAGGGATGATTCTCCAGAAGCATTGCAAATCTCTGTCCAACCATACCTGTAGCACCGATAATACCTACTTTATATTTCTTCATAAAAACCTCCTGAAAAAAACACAAAATAAGGTTGTGTTTTTCTTCGATATATTATATTATTAGTAAGGCAAAATAATTCGCTGAAAAAATGCAAATATAAACCCACTATCCCTGATTATACTACT
>JAFOAB010000172.1 GCA_017382555.1 Clostridia bacterium | reverse complement strand
ATCTCGGGCGCGGAGCCGACAAGCGTTTTGGCGGAAACGCGCTTGATTTCAACGGCGTCGTCGGCAATAAGACGGTGACCGCGCTTTACAAGCTCGATGGCGCACTCGCTCTTACCTATTCCGCTGTCACCGAGGATGAGAATACCCTCGCCGTACACCTCAACGAGAACGCCGTGGCGGGTGATACGGGGCGCAAGCGCAACGTCAAGGTAAGCAATAATCGCCGCAAGGAAGCTTGTGGTGGTAAAGGAGGTGCGAAGCAAGGGCACGGAATGCTCCTTTGCCGCATTCATAAGCTCGGGGAATATCGTAAGATCGGTGCTGACGACAACGGCAACGGGCTTATGCGCAAAGAATTCATCCACGCGCATTGCACGCTCCTCGTCGGGCAGATTTAAGAGATAATCGTGCTCTACGTGTCCGATTATCTGTATTCTTTCCTCTTCAAAATGGTCGTAATAGCCCGTTATCTGCAAGCCGGGGCGATTGACCGCACTGCAGATGACCTTTATATCCTTTGCCTCGCAGGGCAAGTGAAATACCTCAAGGGAAAATTCCGAAATAATGAGATCAAGGGAAACGCTAATCTTTTCCATAGCTGAAACCTCCGTTTATTTGAGAATATTTTACACCAACTTAATTACGGTGTCAACAATTTGTTTAACCGCCAAAAATCGCCAAAAACCTTGACAAAGCGCATCCGGTATGATAGACTAAACGCCGTGAGGGAGTAGCAAGCGTTTTTAAACGTAGCAAGTCAACATACTGGCATCCGCCTGGCTTGCTTTAATTTGCAAGACTCACGTATAACCGTACGGCTATGCGTGGAGTCTTTATTTTTTTGACCAAGCATGGCTACGTGCTTGGATTTTTTATTGGAGGAATAAAAATGTTTGATCTTACTTTCTTTGTAAACAGCATTCTTCTCGGAATCGGACTTGCCATGGACGCATTCTCCGTTTCTCTTGCAAACGGACTTAACGAGCCTAAGATGAAGGGCGGCAGAGTTTGCGGAATTGCGGGAATCTTCTCTCTTTTTCAGTTCGCAATGCCTATGATTGGCTGGATATGCGTATCCACCATCGCGCAGTACTTCGCAATTTTTGAAAAGTGCATCCCGTGGATCGCGCTCATCCTGCTCGGCTTTATCGGTGGCAAAATGCTTATCGAGGGCATCAAGGGCGGCGCTGAGGACGAGGAAAAGCCCGCAGTAGGCCTTAAGGGGCTTATCGTTCAGGGTATCGCAACGTCTATCGACGCGCTCTCCGTAGGCTTCACCATTTCCGATTACAATATCATTCAGGCACTTATCTCCTGCCTGCTTATCGGCGTTGTCACCTTCTTCATCTGCTTTGCGGGTATACATATCGGCAAAAAGGCAGGCACCAAGCTTGCAGGCAAGGCAGGCATCCTCGGAGGCGCAATACTTATCTTCATCGGTATCGAGATCTTCGTTACCAACGTGTTTATGTAATTTTTTCCATAGAAAAAGGCATATCCTGCTGAAGTGAACCCCAAACAGCTCACTTCAACACGGATATGCCTTTTTTGTTTTAAAGCCTTATATGCTTAAAGCTTCCGGACTCTGCACTTTCTGCCTCAAACTCACGGCAGGTAAACAGCAATGACTGCAAGCCCCTTTCTCCCTCGGCGGAAAGAAGCTTCAGGGCAAGCGCGGTGCGATCCTTATCCTGATGCGCGAAGCTTTCGTCAAAGACAAGCGGCGGTTTTTCGCGCTTATAAAGCAAATCAACGAGCGCAAGACGCAGGGAAATATAGGCAAGGTCTCTTGTTCCCGCACTGAGATGCTCCAAGGAGCGCACACCGTTTTCCGCAAGGCAAACGGCGGAAAGCTCGCCGTCCACACGGAGTCCCGAATATTTTCCGCCCGTTGCGGCATTAAGGCGACGGCACGCACCGTCGGATAAGAAGGGCGCAACGCCTCCGCGCAGATTCTGCCCCGCAGTACCAAGCGCATCTATTGCCTTAACTACAGCATTGAACTGCCTTGTTTTTGCGGAATACGCGGTAGTTGCCTCGCTTAATTTACCCGCTATCTCACACGGGTCCTCGCTTTTTGCCTTATGCTCGGCAAGGGATATCTTGCGTGCGTATATCTCCTTTTCCTGCATCTGCGCCTGCGTGGTGTAAAACTCCGTTTCCTTGCGAGCGGCGGCAACGTCGATATTCTTTTCCGTTATGCCAAGCTCCGCAAGTCGAGCGGCAAGCTCCTCGTCATTCTCATCACCTATCTCACGCTCTGCGGCGGCGGCATTCGCCGTTGCGGCGGAATATGCGGCATTCAGCTCGCCAAACTCGGCACGCTTCTTTTCCGCAGCTGCGGCGGCACTGTTAAGCTTTTCCGAAAACGTGCCCTCAAGCTTACCGCCGAGCTCGGCAATAAGGCTTGCCGCACCTCTCTCCACGGCATCAAGCTCCGCACGCGCGAGCGTAAGCCTTTCCTCAACGTCACTTCTCTTATCGGCAAGTCGGCAAAGCTCCTCGTTATCGCGCTCGTAACGGGTAAGCCCGTCACAGAAATTTTCATACGTTGCTCCGCGCCCGAAAAGCTCGATCAGACAGCGAGCCTTGTTGCGCTTAGCAGCAGAAAGCATAATAAACAGTATACCGAGAGCCGCAAGACCCGCACCGACACCGTAAAGGGCGGTAATATAGGGCGCAAGCAAGCCCATAACAGCGGAAACAAGCGCGGCGATTCCGGGGATGAGAAACACAAGCCCGAAAACAACGCGGACACGCGCGCCCTTGTTCAGTGCATCAACGCGCGCACGCAATGCATCCACACTGCCATAGCTCCTGACAATTTCGGAAACTCCGTCATATTGCGGCAGTACGTCAAGCTCCTCTATTATGTTGCGAAGCTCCCTTTCAGCGGCAGTTACTGCATTTTCCTTGACAGGTATCTCCGCCGCGGCAACACGCGCGGCGCTTATGCTCTCGGCAGATGGGAGTGCACCGTTTGGCGCAAGCTTGTCAAGCGCCCCACGTATATCCTCCACCTTTTTCTCATAAAGGCGCTTTTCCTCGCGCTTTGCAAGCTTGTGGCAAATAGCACCCGCCTCAGCCCGTTTTTTCGCATTCTCGGCGCGCAAAGCAAGCTTCTCGAGCTTTGACGTGCGCTCGCTTATCTCGCCCTCCAGAGCAATTACAGCCTTATTGGAGGTCTGTGCCTCCTCCAGCCTTGCGCGAAGCGCGGCAATCTCAGCCTCAAGATCCGCAAGCTCGCCACCCGTTCCCTTTTTGTGTCTGAGCGCGGTACGAAGCTCCTCCAGACGCTTCATCGCCTTCTTGGCATCCGTCCCCTCCTCACCGGAGAACAGGATGTTACCGATAGCCTCAGTAAGCTCCGATTTGTTCGGTGCGGCATCGGCAAGCTGACGGAAGAATGCCGTATCGGTAAACACCTTGGAACTAACACCGAAGAGCACCTGACCCGCATCCTTGCCTATTGCAACCTTTTCGCCGCTCGTTTCGTCGATAAGAATCACCTCATCGCGCACGGATTCGCGGATTCCGGAGCTTGATACAGCCAGCCTGCGCTCCAATATATAGCGCTTTCCTCCGCTTAAAATAACGGCGCTGCCGCCCGCAAAGGAGGAGTCAAAGGGCAGATATCTCTCCCTCTCCGAAAGCTCCTCTCCGTTTACCTTTTGACCCGAAAGTCCGTAGAAAAGGAATTTTATGAAAGCGGCTACCGTGCTTTTTCCGCTTTCGTTTTTTCCCTCTATTATATTAAGTCCCGCGCCAAGCTCCACGGTATGATCCGAAAGCCCCGCAAACTTGTCTATGTGCAATTTTTCTATTATCATATACGTCTCCTTGTAGGGGAGGGGTCTCCCCTCCCGCCAAAATACGATATGCTTGCTCGTAGGGGCGGATATCATCCGCCCACCGTTTACGATATGTTTTTTAAAATTCTCCGGGCAAAGAACCATCCAAAACAGCAAGCCCGTAACGGAGCGCATCCGCCGCCGTACGTCTTGTTTCCTCGTCCGCGGAATTAAGCTCCGGCAGGAGGGTACGGTAAAGCGCACCGCGAATCGTTATATCACGCTCAAGTCGCTCACCGTCAAAGGTGGGACTCGTTTTATCCTTTATCTCCAGATCAAACAGCTTTGCCGCTACCGCGGAAAAGCCGTCAAAGCGCACGTCGGGAGCAACCGAGCCGGTAAGCACCAAGCGAAGCACGGTATCCGTGCCGTACTTATTTGCCGCGATAAGCGCATTTACCTTCTCCTCCGCATCCTCGCGGGTAAGAGAACCCGTGAGGTCGCATTCCGCTATCTCGTAGCGGCGGCGCGAGAACGGAACAAAGCTCGTCTCGAACTCTCCGTTATAGCCGATATCGGTAATGTATGCGCCAAGCACGCCGCATTCGTCAAAGCTTCTGCCCTCGGGCGCACCGCTGTAGCCGTATACGGTATTGTCCACACGCTTTATCTCGCCCTTCTTATGTATATGACCGAGCGCGGCATAATCAAAGCCCGCACGGACGATATCGCCCTCGCTTACGGGGCAATAACGCGAGATGGGAGAGGTGGTATCGCAATGGGCGCAAAGCAGCTTTGTTCTGCCGTTTTGCTCAAGCTCCGCACCCGTCAATGGGTTTTCCGTCAACGCGGGCGAGGTAAATGCCCAGCCGTAAACGTCACATCCCAGATCGGCAAACTCAAATCGGGAAAGCTTGCTTTCCCTAAATATAAACACGTTATCGGGGAATCTTTTTGATGCGT
>JAFOAB010000171.1 GCA_017382555.1 Clostridia bacterium | reverse complement strand
TTGCGCACTTATGCAGGCAGGCTACGAGACTCTCGTTGAGGCAGGCTATGACCCCAGAAACGCTTACTTTGAGTGCATCCACGAGGTAAAGCTTATCGTTGACCTCATCTACCAGAGCGGCTTTGAGGGTATGCGCTACTCCATCTCCAACACCGCTGAGTACGGTGATTATATCACCGGTCCCAAGATCGTTACCGACGAGACCAAGAAGACCATGAAGAAGATCCTCAAGGACATTCAGGACGGTACCTTTGCAAAGGACTTCCTGCTTGATATGTCCGATGCAGGCGCTCAGGTACACTTCAACGCTATGAGAAAGCTCGCTTCCGAGCATCCCTCCGAGACCGTTGGTACCGAGATCCGCAAGCTTTACAGCTGGAGCGACGAGGACAAGCTCATCAACAACTAAAAGAGGCGCAAAATGATTAAGGATACAATCGTTGACGGCTTTCAAAACGCCGCACACCGCAGTCTGTATCACGCACTGGGGCTTACCAAGGAGGAGCAGAGCCGTCCGCTTATCGGTATCGTCAGCTCCTATAACGAAATAGTTCCCGGTCACATCAATATCGATAAAATAGTAGACGCTGTTAAAATGGGCGTTGCAATGGCAGGGGGAACACCTATCGTGTTCCCCGCCATTGCAGTATGCGACGGCATCGCGATGGGACATACGGGAATGAAATACTCCCTTATCACCCGCGATCTTATTGCCGACAGCACCGAGGCAATGGTGCTTGCACACGGCTTTGACGGTCTTGTTATGGTTCCTAACTGCGATAAGAACGTCCCCGGTCTCCTTATGGCGGCGGCAAGAGTAAACATCCCCACCGTTTTCGTAAGCGGCGGACCTATGCTTGCCGGAAGAGTGAACGGCAAAAAGACGAGCCTTTCCTCCATGTTTGAGGCTATCGGCGCGTACAGCGCAGGTAAGATAGACGAGAAGCAGCTTTGCGTATGCGAGGAAAGCACCTGTCCCACCTGCGGCTCCTGCTCCGGTATGTACACCGCAAACTCCATGAACTGCCTTACCGAGGTACTCGGTATGGGTCTTGGCGGAAACGGCACCATTCCCGCCGTTTATTCCGCGCGTATCGAGCTCGCAAAGCACGCCGGTATGAAGATAATGGAGCTTGTGGAAAAGGACATTAAGCCCCGCGATATTATGAACGAGCGTTCCATCAGAAACGCACTGACAGCAGATATGGCGCTCGGCTGCTCCACCAACAGTATGCTCCACCTCCCCGCTATCGCAAATGAGTGCGGAGTGAAGTTTAACCTTGATATGGCAAACGAGGTAAGCGAAAGAACGCCTAACCTTTGCCACCTTGCACCCGCAGGTCCCACCTATATGGAGGATCTTAACGAGGCGGGCGGTGTTTACGCAGTTTTAAAGGAGCTTACAAAGCTCGGCCTGCTTGACACCTCCGTTATGACCTGCACGGGCAAAACGCTCGGAGAGAATATCGAAAACGCAGTCAACCGCGACGATACAGTTATCCGTACTGCGGAGAACCCCTTCTCCAAGACCGGAGGTATTGCCGTGCTGAAGGGCAATCTCGCACCCGACGGATGCGTTGTAAAGCGCAGTGCCGTTGCGCCCGAGATGCTTGTGCACGAGGGTCCCGCAAAGGTATTCGAAAGCGAGGAGGACTGCATTGCCGCTATATACGGCGGTAAGATCGTAAAGGGTGACGTTGTCGTTATCCGTTACGAGGGTCCCGCAGGCGGCCCCGGAATGAGAGAGATGCTCTCCCCCACCTCCGCAATTGCCGGTATGGGACTTGATAAGGACGTTGCCCTTATCACCGACGGACGCTTCTCCGGTGCTACGCGCGGTGCATCCATCGGCCACGTAAGCCCCGAGGCGGTGCGCGGTGGACTTATCGCCTACGTTAAGGACGGCGATATCATCTCCATCAACATTCCCGCCTACTCCATTGAGCTCAAGGTGGACGATGCGGAGCTTGCAAAGCGCAAGACGGAGATGCCCATAAAGAAAAAAGAAGGCATAAAGGGCGCACTTAAGAGATATTCGGAGCAGGTTAGCTCTGCCGATAAGGGCGCAATAATCAACAAATTCGAGGGATAAAAAATGACCGAGCAGCAGATATACGAGCTTTCCTGCCGTTTAGGCAGCATAACGGTGTTCAGAAATATACTTGAAACACCTACAATGAAGGCATTTTGCGGTTTTCTTGATACCGAAAAAAGCACAAAGGAACGCATTTCGCTGTTCGGTGAATTCGTTTATTCTCTCGCTGATGACAATTACAGCTTTTCCGACTTTCTGTGCCGCGCCGTTTATACGGACGAGAACAAATACATCGTCAGCGCGGCACAGAAGGCGGAGATACCTACGGTCATTTCCGACAATGCAAGAGCGGAGCTTGAGCTGTTTACAAGCCTCAGCCGCCTTGACAGTGCGGATCTGTGGAGCACGCTTGACTTCAAGCACCGTCTCCCCCGCTTTGCAAATACGGCAACGGACTTTGTAGGCACGTACGAAAACAGATTAAAGAACGTCGATAAGCTCGGCTACGGCATTTTTGCATCCGCTATTATGTTCCGCGTGGAAAATGAGGAGATCGTCCCCGTTAAGAGTGCGGACAAGGTGGACGAAAACGTATTTGTCGGCTATGAGGACGAGCGCAATCAGGTATTCGAAAATACCGAGGCGCTTATTGATGGCAGAAATGCCGCAAACGTCCTTCTCTTCGGCGATGCGGGCACGGGCAAATCCTCCACAGTTAAGGCATGCGTTAACCGCTATGCGGATCGCGGCGTACGCCTTATCGAGGTAAGAAAGGATCAGCTTTTCAGCCTTTCGCACGTAATGGGCAGAATTGCGGATAATCCGCTCAAATTCATTATTTTCATCGACGATCTTTCGTTTAACAAAAACGATGACTGCTTCAGCATGCTGAAGGCGGCGCTTGAGGGCTCCGCTTCCGCAAAAAGCAAGAACGCGGTCATCTATGCAACAAGCAACAGACGCCACATTGTCAAGGAAAGCTTCTCGGACAGGGGCGCGGAAAACGACGTGCATCACAGCGACACGGTGCAGGAGCTTCTTTCCCTTTCCGACCGCTTCGGCCTTACGGTTTATTTTGAAAGACCGAACAAGGCGCTTTACCTTGATATTGTTCACACCCTTGCCGAAAGACACGGCATTAACGTAGAAAAAGAAAGGCTTGACGTGCTTGCGGAGGCATTTGCTCTTAAAAAGGGCAGCCGCTCTCCCCGCGCCGCCGAGCAATTTATATACAGCTTACTGTGAGGTTTATTATGAACGAGAAGATAAGCACCCCCAACGCTCCCAAGGCAATCGGCCCGTATTCGCAGGCTGTTAAGGTAGGCAATATGCTTTATACCTCCGGTCAGATCCCGCTTGATCCAGTTAGCGGAGAAATGGTCGGAACCAACATTACCGAGCAGGCTGAGCAGGTTATGAAGAATCTTTCCGCTGTGCTTGAGGCGGCGGGAACGTCCTTTGATAATGCGGTAAAGACCACCTGCTTTATTGCAGATATGGCAGATTTTGCCGATTTCAACGCTGTTTACGCAAAATACATCACCTCCGCCCCCGCACGCAGCTGTGTTGCGGTAAAAACGCTTCCCAAGGGCGCACTTGTTGAGGTTGAGGTAATCGCAACCATATAAAACAAGGGGCGACCTATGCGGTCGCCCTTTTTTGTGAGGTAAATTATGAAACGCATATTCGCTTTACTTTTATGCCTTTTGCTTTGCTCCTGCGCCGTAAACGATGCCACCCCCGATACGGACCCAATCACCGATGCGCCTGAAACAGAGGATATAACCACGGAGGTCATTACAGAACCGGCAACCACCGAAGCCCCCGTAACGGAGCCTCCGGAGCCCGTAATTCCCCCGTCAAACACACTGCAGTTCGATAACCCCAATCCCGGAATATATAACTACTGCCCCTCCGTTATAACGGAAGCGGATGGAACGAGATATATCTATTACTGTACGAACAAGGATAGCTACAAGGTAATAGATTACGTCGGATGCAGAAAGGGCACACCGAATGCGGACGGCACGTATACGTGGAGCGAGGAAACGCTTGTGCTTTCCCCCTCTGCCGACGGCGCTTGGGATGCGCATCACACGTGCGACCCATCCGTTATCAAGGGCGTTTTCAATTATAACGGAACGGAATACAGCTATCTTATGGCGTATCTCGGCTGTACCTCCTACGATAATCAGGAAAATAAGATAGGACTTGCCGTTGCTAATTCCCCGATGGGTCCATTCGTTAAGGTGGGCGAGACTCCGCTTGTGGACTTTAAGCTTGATCCGTCATCAAAGGTCTTCCAATGGGGCGTCGGCCAGGCAAGCCTTGTAAGTATGGATAAGGCGGGCAAGGTGTGGCTTTTTTACACCAGGGGAGATAAGTACAGCACAAGAACGGTTGTAAGGGAGTGCGATTTTTCCGATCTCAATTCCCCGACAATGAAAAACGAGGTTACGCTTTCCACAACCGGGCTCACAAATCTTAACGGCGGAAGCGACTTTATGAATAATGCGGATTTTGTGTACGATCCCGAAACGAATAGGTTCTATTCCGCCTCCGATTGTCACCCCAACCCCTCGGACGAGCCGAATTACATCGGCTCTGCCTTCCGCGTTAATTACTTCAAGGGCACACAGCTTAACCGCGGCTCTTGGCACACCGTAGCGCAGATCGGCACCGCAAAAACGGGCGCCGCCCGCAACCACAACGTCGGCCTCGCACGCGACGAATACGGACACCTGTGCAACAGCGATTACATTACGGTTTATTACACCGTTTCCATAACGGGCAACCAAAGCCTGTGGAGCTACAGAATATACGAATATAATATTGAATTGAAATAAACAGGAGTTCACATTTTTGAGCACCATTAATAATTAATTGCGTGCAAAAATCGTTGTAGACGAAGAAAACCCCTAAAAGCAAACCGAAGGCGTACTTACGTACGTCGAGGTGCTTTTAGGGGTTTTCTGAAGTATCGTACTTTTTAGTATTAATTGCGAGCAAAAATCGCTTCAGACGAGGATACAAAACAGGGACGGCTGACGGCGTACTTACGTACGTCGAAGCCGTCCCTTGTTGCAGTATCCGAAGTATCAAGCGATTTTTGCCGCAATTAGCAGCGTGTCATTATTTCGATGATCTTATCGTCAGTGCTTTTCATTCCATCACGGACCATCTCGCTGACGCTGTCGATCGTGTTTTCCACACCCTTGAAGATAATTCCATCGTTGGCGTAGAACTG
>JAFOAB010000170.1 GCA_017382555.1 Clostridia bacterium | reverse complement strand
TGTGGTGCGTGCCGACAAATCCCTTGTACCTACCGAAAAGGGATTGGCACTCTACTATGTCGTCAAGGAGATGCAGATTGCAGATGTCGCCATGACGGGTGAATGGGAACAATCGCTTGCCAAAATCGAGCGTGGCACGAGGCGGGCAACGTACCCGGCTTTTACGTAGATATAGACAAGGGGAAGGAAGGCCCCTGCGTGCTCGTGCTTGGCGAGATGGACTCAGTTATATGCCCCGAGCATCCCGAATCGGATAAGGAGACGGGCGCCGTACACGCTTGCGGCCACAACACGCACAGTGCTTCCCTGCTCGGCATTGCCGCGGCTTTAAAGGAGCCCGGTGTGCTTGACGGGCTTTGCGGCAAAATAAAGCTTTGCGCCGTCCCCGCGGAGGAGCTTCTTGAAATAGAATACCGCTCCGAGCTGAAGAAGCAAGGAATTATCAAATACTTTGGCGGTAAGAGCGAATTCCTCCACCGCGGATATTTTGACGGCGTTGATCTTGCCTTTATGGTGCATGCGGCGGGTAAGTTCTCCATCAGCAAGGGGGGCTTTATCGGTTGTGTCGCAAAAACGATAATTTATAAGGGCAAGGCTGCCCACGCAGGTGGAGCTCCGCATATGGGACGAAATGCGCTTTATGCCGCAACCTGCGGTCTGAATGCCGTAAACGCGATAAGAGAGACGTTCCTCAATATGGATTACATCCGCGTTCACCCGATTATGACAGCGGGTGGAAGTATGGTTAATGCAATTCCCTCCGAGGCAAGAATTGAAAGCTACGTACGCGGAAAAACCTTTGACGCAATCAAAAAGGTCAACCGCAAGGTAAATCAAGCACTTATCGGCGCGGCACTTTCCATCGGCACGAATATCGAGATTATCGACTTCCCCGGTTACTCACCGATGGTGCAAAATGTTGATCTTGCCGACGTTTTTGCCGAGGCAGCTGCGTCAATCATTCCGAATTATGAATGCAAGGTTGTAAACTCCGTTGCAACGGGAAGTACCGATATGGGCGATCTTTCCTGCATTATGCCCGTTCAACACGGAAATGCGGCGGGTGCAAGAGGAACGGGGCACGGAATGGACTTTTACATTGTTGATCCCGTTGCAGCCTGCGTTGACAGCGCAAAGCTTCAGGTTATGATGCTGCATATTCTCCTATCCGAAAACGGAGAAAGAGCAAAGAGCATCGTTGCCGCTTATAAACCGCAATTCGCATCGAAGGAAGAATTTCTTACCTTCATAGATGAGCTAAACGACAGCGGCGACCGCATCGAATATCTCGAGGACGGAACCGCAAAGGTCAGAATTGATAAATAAACAAAAAATTGCTCCTGCATCCGCAGGAGCAATTTTTATTAATTAAAACTCGATAACTCTGATAACGCCATCAATTGCGGTAAGCTTTGCGATAACGTCGGCATCAATATTGCCGTTGATATCGAAGATGGAGTAAGCGTTATCTCCTTTGGAGCCGCTCGCCATATGCTCAATGTTGTGGTTAGCATCGGAGATAGCGGTTGTGAACTGCGCAAGCATTGCGGGAACGTTCTTATGCATAATACCGATTCTGTTGAACTCGCTTGCAGGGATAGAAACGTTCGGGAAGTTTACGCTGTTCTTGATGTTACCGTACTCAAGGAAGTCAACAAGCTCGTGTGCAGCCATAACTGCGCAGTTGTCCTCGCTCTCCGCGGTGGAAGCACCGAGGTGAGGGATCGCAACGATTCCGGGAACGTTGATAGATTCCTCGGTCGGGAAATCGGTAACGTACTTAGCAACCTTACCGGATGCGAGAGCATCCTTGAGGTCGTTAATATTAACAAGGTCTGCACGGCTGAGGTTGATGATCTTAACGCCGTCCTTCATCATTGCGATGGTGTCCTTGTTGATCATATTCTTAGTATCAGCGGTAGCGGGAACGTGGAGAGTGATGTAATCCGCGTTCTTGTAGATCTCCTCGTAGGAGGAAGCACGCTTAACCGCGTGGGAAAGCGCCCAAGCACCTGCAACGCTGATGAACGGGTCACAACCCATAACGTCCATTCCAAGTGCGTCTGCAGCATTAGCAACGAGACCGCCGATAGCACCGAGACCGATAACACCGAGGGTCTTGCCGTTGATTTCGGTTCCGCCGTAGGCGGACTTACCTGCCTCAACAGCCTTTGCAACGTTCTCGGTAAGGGTGTTTGCCCAAGCGATACCGCCAACGATATCACGGCTTGCGAGCATAAGAGCCGCAACCGCAAGCTCCTTAACGCCGTTTGCGTTAGCACCGGGGGTGTTGAATACTGCAATACCTGCCTCGGTACATCTGTCTATCGGAATGTTGTTAACGCCGGCACCGCAACGGGAAATTGCGCGAAGCTCGGGGTTAAACTCCATATCGTGAAGAGCCGCACTGCGGACCATTATCGCATCAGCGCACTCTATATCGGCGCCAACAGCGTACTTTGCGGGATCGAACACATCGGTGCCGACCTTCGCAATTTTATTCATAAGCTTGATATTCTTCATAATCGCACCTTATTTCTTATTTTCTTCAGCGAATTTCTTCATAAACGCTACGAGAGCCTCAACACCCTCATAAGGCATTGCATTGTAGATGGAAGCGCGCATACCGCCAACGGAACGGTGACCCTTGAGGTTCTTGAGACCAGCCGCATCAGCCTCGGATGCGAACTTCTTATCGAGGTCCTTATCACCGGTAACGAAGGTTACGTTCATCATAGAACGGGATGCGGGATCAACGGGAGCGGTATAGTAATCCTGGCTATCAAGGTAATCGTAAAGAAGCTTAGCCTTAGCCTCGTTGCGCTTCTTCATCTCCTCAAGTCCGCCGATGGAAAGGAGGTACTTTGCTACAAGTCCGCACATATAGATGGAGTAGCAAGGAGGAGTGTTGTACATAGAATCGTTTTCTGCGGTATTCTTGTAGCTGAATACTGCGGGGGTAAGGGCATTTTCCTTACCGATAAGATCCTCGCGT
>JAFOAB010000169.1 GCA_017382555.1 Clostridia bacterium | reverse complement strand
GTTGCGGCGGCAACGTGTGCGGGATGCACCTGATAACCTGCAAGCGCCTCTGCGCTTTCAAGCTCGGAATAGAGCAGCATATCACCCGTGGAGGATGCGAGGGGATTGGTGATAACCTCAAGCTTCAAAAGGCCGGGAACAACGCCAACAAGTGCCTCAAGCTCCTTTTTTGCCTTTGCAAGCGCGTCGGTCTTTTCGTCTGCTGTAAGCTCGGGCTTTAATTTCCATACAAGAATGTGCTTAACCATTGTTTTTCTCCTTATACACTCATAATTATGGGAAGTATCATAGGCTTGCGCTTCGTTTCCTTGCTTATAAAGCGTGCAATATCATCGCGAAGCTTGCCCTTCATTTCCATCCAATCGGATACGTTGCGATCAAGGCAATTTTCGATAGCGTTGAGCGCAACCTGACGGGTCTCCTCCATCAGCTCCTCGGATTCGCGTACGTAAACAAATCCGCGGCTGACGATATCGGGACCGCTGATAAGGAGCCTCTGCTCCATATCCACGGATGCAACGACAACAACGAGTCCGTCCTGCGAGAGATGCTTTCTGTCGCGCAGAACGATGTTGCCGACGTCTCCGACTCCAAAACCATCGACAAGCAGCTTGCCGCTGGGAACGGTGCCGTTAAAGCGCATGCTGTCCTTATCCACCTCAATAACCTTGCCGATGTCGGAGATAAGAATATGATTTTCGGGCATACCCATAAATTCCGCAAGCTTTTTGTGGTTTATAAGGTGGCGGTATTCGCCGTGTATCGGTATAAAGAACTTGGGGCGGAGAAGCGCGTGCATAAGCTTCAGCTCCTCCTGACAAGCGTGGCCGGAAACGTGAACGTCCGCAACTGCGTCGTAAAGCACGTTAACGCCGCGGGAGAGCAGGGAGTTGATTACGTTACCGACAAGCTTTTCGTTGCCGGGGATGGCGTTTGCGCTGATAACGACGAGGTCGCTTGAGGTAAGCGTTACCCTGTCGTGCTCGTTGCTTGCCATACGGGAAAGCGCGGACATAGGCTCGCCCTGACTACCCGTGGTAATAAGGGTAAGCTGATCGGGCTTATACTTCTTTATCTCGTTGATGTCGATAAGCACTCCGTCGGGAACGTTCATATAGCCAAGCTCCACAGCGGCACCGACGATGTTTATCATACTGCGGCCCGTTACGGCAACCTTTCTGCCGTACTTTGCGCTGGTGTCGATGATTTGCTGAACGCGGTGAACGTTGGAGGAGAAGGTTGCGATAACGATACGCTTATCGGAATTCTTCTCAAAGATGCTGGTAAGTGACTGACCAACCTTCTTCTCGGAGGGGGTAAAGCCGGGGCGCTCTGCGTTTGTGGACTCGCACATAAGCAGAAGTACACCGCGATTACCGATCTCACCGAGGCGGGTGAGGTCCATCATCTTGCCGTCAATGGGGGTAAGATCAAGCTTGAAGTCACCGCTGTGAACAACGGTACCGACGGGAGTCTTTACCGCAATACAGCACGCATCCGCAATGGAGTGGTTAACGCGGATAAACTCTGCGCTGAATACACCAAGCTGAAGCGTATCGCCTGCGTTAACGCAAACGAGGTCGGGGTCATAGGGCAGACGGTGCTCGGAGAGCTTCTTTTCCACGATTCCGAGGGTAAGGCGTGTGCCGTAAATGGGTGCATCAATGGAGCGAAGCACGTAGGGAATAGCGCCGACGTGATCCTCGTGTCCGTGGGTGAGCAGGATTCCGCGTATCTTATCCTCATTTTCCTCAAGATAAGTAATATCCGGGATAACGAGGTCAACACCGGGCATATCCTCGTCGGGGAATGCGATACCGCAGTCTATGATAATAATATCGTTGCCGTATTCAAGCACGGTCATATTCTTGCCGATCTCGCCGAGACCGCCAAGAGCCATAATCTTAAGCTTCTGTTTTGTCTTTTTTGCCATAAAATCTCCTTTATTTATTTGCCGGTGTGGCACGTATGTAGTACGGTTTTAGCGCCCTGTCATCCTCAAACGGAGTCCGCAGCAATGCTCGCACAGATTCTTCGCTACGCTCAAGAATGACAAGCGAGCAAGTGGTGGCACTGGCGAGGCGAAGGATTCTGACGCGTATATTGAGTTTCGGATATGAAAAAAGGGCACAGCTGTGCCCTTAGCAAATGCGCGCAAAAAAACGCGCACAAAAATCGCCCGCTATACGGGCTTTTGCGCACAAGATAATAACGGTATAACGGCCCCCGTTAAGATTCGAATGCGCTTGCTTAGTTCACGAACACGAAATCATTAGTATTATACAACGGATAATATAAAAATGCAATAGCGAAAAATAAAATTACATAAACAAATTAAAAAGCATTGCCCCCGCCCACAAAAGGCACGTAACAAGTGCGCCGATGCAAAAGCATATGAGCTTCTTTTTTCTGTTCAGCTTTACGGAAACGGGGGAGGCGCTCATATCCTCCGTTTCGATTATACGCCTCGCCTCCGCAATAATATCGGCGGTGGAGTGCGCTCTTTCCGTGTCCTTCATCACGAAGTACGCCTCCTCAAACAGCTCGTTTTCCTTGCCCTTAACGAAAATAACACTTTTCTGACAGCCCTTCAGCATACTGATTTTGCCCTCCCGTTTTTTACATTTTAGACGCAATGGCGTAAAAATATACAGAAAATGTAAACGCTTCAAGAAAATGTTGACTTTGAGGCGCTTTTGTGTTAGCATAATTACGAAGTGTCGAATTACTTTGTAATATTTTTCTGTTTGACGGTTATTGACGCTTTTTGCTGAATTAGCTTAACGAAAGGATGGAATCGCCAAATGAAATCAACAGGTATAGTTCGCCCCATTGACGATCTCGGCAGAATAGTTCTCCCCATCGAGATCAGAAAAACACTTGAGCTCAGCCCCAAGGATTCGGTGGAGATATTTATTGACGGAAACCGCATCGTGCTTCAAAAGTACCAGCCCGGCTGTATCTTCTGCGGCAATCACGAGGAGCTTACGTATTACAAGGGAAAGCTCGTCTGCCGCGAATGCGCAGAATCGCTTAACCGCGCACAGTTTTAAAGATTATAATATACGGCAGGAGGCTGTTATGAGACTTCTTTTTAAGCAAAGAATGTTTTCGTGGTTTCACGCCTACGATATTTACGATGATGCGGGGAATACCGTCTATACCGTAAAGGGGCGGCCTTCATGGGGACATTGCCTGAAGATATATGATGCATCCGGTAATGAGGTTGGAACCGTAAAGCAAAGAGTGCTTACCTTCCTGCCTACGTTTGAGATATATTACGGCGATAGGTATGCGGGATGCATCAGCAAGGAGTTTGCCCTTTTCCGCCACAGCTATAATATTGAATGCAACGGCTGGCACGTTGAAGGCAATTTCCTTGAGTGGGATTATAATATTGAGGACAGTACGGGAAATACGGTTGCCACCGTTTCCAAGGAGCTTTTCCGTATGACCGATACCTACGTTATCGACGTTCGCCTAGCGGAGGATGCGCTTTGCGCACTTATGCTCGTGCTTGCGATTGATGCGGAAAAATGCTCACGTAATTAATAAAAAGCTTGGATGTGTAAATTAGCCATCCAAGCTTTTTTATAAATATTTTGCAATTTTCGGTCTGAGCCTGAGTGCATATACTCGCACAAACAAGGTAAGGCATCTGTCGTACAGCAAAAATGCGACGATGCACAAGGGCACGAATATCCATTTGTATATCGGGGAGGTGAATATCTCCTCGGGGAAGAACACGAGTGCTGTGGCGGTGTATGTGCCAACGGTGATTAACATGGCGCCACCCTTGATAAGCACTCGCGTTATCTTGGTTTTTGATTCCGCAAGGCGCTTTATAAGCGGATAAATTCCGAAGAATGCGGCAAACGCTATCGGCGCGCTTTTAAGCGGGCAAACGATAAGCGAAAGCGTTGCCGTTACCGCATAGCAGCCCACGGCGGGCGCTGTGCCGTGCTCGCAGAGCAATATTAGCACCGGCAGTGCCGCAATTGCCGCAACGGATAGGGAAGCGGTGTCGATAAAATTCGTTAAAAGCATCAAGGCGCACGCAAGAGCGGAAAGCACCGCTGTGAGTGCGTATTTTTTTGCGTTCGTTTGTTTTCTCATATCAGCAATGCGGTATTATATCACAGCCGCAGCAGCATTCGGCACAGCAATCAAGGATCAGCAGGTTGGAGCAGCAGCTGCAGAACTCCGCTTCCACGCTTCTGCCGCGCGAATACATATCGCCATTGCCATAGCTTTGGCTGTACGTGCCGTTTGACATACGCTGACGTGCGCTTCTGTATTCCGCGTTCTGCGGATCCATACTGCACGCAATATCAAAATACCTTGCCGCATCGTGGTACCATCCCTGACGGTAGTACAGCACACCCATCAAGAAGTGCCATTCCGCATTTCTGTCGGCACTTGAAACGGAGTCAAGAATAATGCGTGCCTCTGCGTAGCTTCCGTTGTTAATATGCCTTCTTGCATCCGCAAAGCTTGTTGAAGCACCGTATCCGCCGCTTCGGTTGTAGCCTCCGTTTCCGCCTCTTGCGCCGTTTGCGCGCTCGGCTTGGATTTGGCTGTACGCCTCGTTGATCTCCTGCATCTTTTCGGTTGCAAGCTCCGCCATTGGGCTGTCTGCGTAATTATCGGGGTGGAACTTCTTGGCAAGCTCCCTATACGCCTTTTTTATTTCATCGTCGCTCGCACTCGGTGAAACACCGAGTATCTTATATGGATCGCTCATCCGTGTGGTCTTCCTTTTTACCGTAAAGTATTTCTTCGGCACGCTTTGCCATGCCGTGGTAAGCTATATTGTAGAGAATTGCCTTAATACCTTCAATGCCCTCAAAGTCGATAAGGTCAAGTGCCTTCAGCACGTTACCCGTTTCGCACCGCAGGGCATCGCGTATCATATCTTTTGCAGTATCATCAAGCTTCGTTATTCCAAGCATGGCGGCATATGGGTTGTACCGCCCCTTTTTTACGTCGCTTGAAAGATCATCCGCCGCATCTGCGGCGTAAATGAATTTGCCGGTATGATAGCCGATCTCGCGCGCAATTATCTCCGCTCTGCTGCCCTTTTCAAGACCCGAGGCAAACAGCTCCGCCGTCAGTCTTGCGGAAATATCTGCGGGCTTGTCAAAGGATGGCTTCGCCGCTTTCTCAATTTCCGAAAGCTGTGGCAACAGCTCCTCACACGCGGCGGAAAGGGAAGCAAGCTCCGCTTTTCTTTTCGCCGGTCTTGCCTCTATCATCGCAATACGTGCAAGCAGGCCTTTTGCACCGTGCTCGTCACTAATATCGTCCAGAAGCTTGTAGTACGTCATAACCGCCGTTGCCTTTGCGGCATAATCAAGCTCCGCGGAGCTGTGGATGTATTTGCGCTTGTTAAACGGGTGTGCAATGCAAGCGCCCTTGTCCATTTTAAATTCTGCGCGAGTAAGAGCGGTACGCAAAAAGAACAGAAATACGGAGTCCCAGGTCAGCGTAAGGCGCGACGTGCAGCCCGTGCATTTGCCCATTGCCTTGCACACGCCGCAGTAGCCTGCCCGATAAAGCTCATATTCTTTTATCCTTAATTCGGGTATATAAGCCTTTACGTAACCAAACATAAGCTCATTTAATCTCCGTATACTTGTCTAACATCGTATTATAGCGTATTTTTAAGTGTCAAAAATGTATAAATTGTAAATTTTACTGCAAGTCTGATAAATTTTATGCCTCAAGCATATCCGCATCAACGGAAAAAGCCTCGCCAAGCGCGGTGGAATATATCATAGCACCGCTTATTTTGCGCGAGAAGATGCGCTTCAGCGCCTCAGCGTAGCAGGAAAGCTGCCAACGGTATCTTTCGCTAAGCAGAGCCTTTGCCTCATCCTTACCGAGCTTTTCGGGTATTCTGTCCGTTTTATAATCGAAGAGATATACCTTCTCGCCTTCAAGGAAAAAACCGTCTATAACGCCCTGCACGGGAAGCTCCTTGCCGTTAAGCCTTTCTGCAAGCTCGTTGTTTTCCGTCAGCTTGTGTGCGGGCATAAAGCAGTTAAAGCGGAATTCGCGCCTTAAGCTGTCCGCACTCTCAAGTCTGCGCGCAAAGTCTCCGTTTACAAATACGGAAAGCTCGTCGGTGCGCAGGCAGTTCTTTTGCTTTTCCGTTATAAAGCCAAGCTCGCAAAGCCTATCGGCCTCCGCCTCTATTCCGTTATCCCTTGCGTTTGCTATGTCGCAGAACTGCAAGAACTGATGTGTGGCGGTTCCTGCCTCGGCGGCGCTTGCCTTTTTGTCCTTCAAGAGGAAATCTGGCATTTCGTTAAATTCCGCACCGCGCCACTTCCCAACAGCCGCAAGGCTTGCATCCGTTTCGCTTTGTGCGGGCATAGCCTCGTCAAGCACAGAGGGGGAAAGGTCGGATACGGATATTTTTGCGGGGATGCGTGTCAGATATTCATCGGCATATTCAAAGGCAATGCGTTTTTCTATAAGAGCCGCATATTCTTCAGCCACCGTCTCATCGTGTACGACCTCCTCGGTCTTTTCTTCGGTTACTGTCGGCTCTTCTTCGCACTCCGGTGTAGGCATAATGCTTATGCATTTTGCAAGCGACGGCTTTCTTTTTGCCGCATGAAGCGCAAGATCAATGATTTTATGATCCGCACCCGGAAGCTTTGTGTTGCCGTAAAGCAATCTGCACTCTGCCTTGTATTCCGAGTCGCGGGGTAGCTTTCCTGCGGTTACGTAGAGCCTCTCCCTCGCTCTTGTGAGCGCAACGTACAGAATTCTGTCCTCCTCGCCCACGTCGAGCGAATCGTTGATAAGGCGCAGTGCCTCGCGTGTGGGGGTATTAACAAGCACGAATCCGCGTGGGTCGGTAAGGAACAATCCTACACCCGCATAGGCGTTGAACTGCAATCTGTCGCCCGAGTCGCCCGTACTTTTTGCGGAGTTTGCCTTTGCCACAAAGCAAACGGGGAATTCAAGACCCTTTGAAGCGTGTACGGACATAATGCTGACCCCGTCCCCTGCGTTCGGTGCGCTTTCCACCGTTTTGTCTCTTTCCGCACAGCCCTCAAGCTCCTCCACAAAGGCGGAAAGGCTTCTGTTGCCACCAATGCCGAAGCTGCGGGACATATCGTAAATGAGGTCTATATCGTCCTTTGTATTGCGCCTGTCCACGTCCGTTTCGGCAAGCGACATCAGCGCATCGGATATTCCGTCAAATGCAAGAAGCCAATGCAGGAACGAATCGCAGGTCTGCTTACGTGCAAGCTCTCTCCAAAGGGAAATGCGCTCGTGAGCGACGGCAAAGGAGCCGCCTCTTTTTGCTGCGCATTCGGTGAGGTTCTGCCAAAGCGAGCCGCATCTGCCGCGCTGAATGAGCGTAAGCTCGTCCACGGTAAGTCGGAAAATAGGGGAGAAGAGAACTGCGCAAAGGGGAATATCCTTTAGGGGATTATCCGCCGCTTGAAGCGCGGAAAGAAGCAGGGAAACGTGCGCCTCGTTAAAGAGAGAGCGCTTGCCTGTCGGCGCAACGGGGATGCCCCTGCGCTCCAGCTCGCTTATAAAGGCGCCGCTGTGTGTGCCGTACTTGCGCAGAAGAATGGCTATATCACCGTATTTGATGCGTCTTCCGTCCTCAAGACATTCCTCGCGCACAAGGCGTTCGATTTCGTCTGCAACGGCAACCTCCTCACGTACGGCAACGGTGCCGTCCTTTCTGCTTCCGTTGATGCAGCAAAGCACGGTGACGCTTTGTTCCTTTGTGAAGTCCTTGTCCTCTCTTCCAACGTTCAGCTTATCGCTGTCATCGTAGCGGAATCTGCCACCGCGGAACACCGGCTCACATACCTCGTTTATGTAGTCAAGCACGGTTTTGCTGCTGCGGAAGTTTTTGGACATAAATATATTTTCCGTTTCATCGCTTCCATCCTCATCGTATTTGACGCGTAGACTGTCGATTATTGAGGGGTCGGAGCCTCGAAATGCGTATATGTTTTGCTTTATATCGCCGACACGGAAGCATCCTGTTTGTGATGCGATTGCATCAAATATCATACGCTGATTGTTGTTTACGTCCTGATACTCGTCAATAAACACTCTGTCAAAGCAGGATGACACGGATGTAGCAATTTTGGAATACGTTCCGTCCTCGTTGTAAAGCAGCTTAAGGGCAAGCTGCTCAAGATCGGAAAACGAGCATACGTCCATACGTCGCTTTGCGGCGTTAAGCCTTGCTTCGAATGCCCTTTGTGTGGCGTAAAGCTCTGCTATTAGCCTGTGGTGCTCGCTTAGACTTTGCCTTGTCTCCTCGTCCGTTTGGGCAAACAAAGCGTCAAGAGATTCGGTGTAATCCTTATAGCTTGCGCGAAGGTCCTTGAACGCAGTTTTCTCGTCCTCGTACGTTCCGCTCTTTCCCGGCTTGAACTTTTCAAATTTGCACGCATCCTTGTAGGCCTCGCGTGCCATTGAATAGGATTTGCCGAGTCCGTTTATAAGATCCGTCAATTTTTTGAGGTCATCCTCTACGATAGTGCGAGAGACGTGGTCCTTGGGGAAGAAATCCAGGCTGAGAAGATATCTGCTTTTGAAGGTGTTCAGGTTGAAGATAATCTCCTTTGCAACCGCCTCACCCGCAACGGAAAGAAAGAAATCCTTATCTGCGGCATCAAGCTCTCTTGTTGCGCATTCGTTCAAAAACTCGATGCCTTGCGGCAGAGTTGTAAGGCTTTCATAAAGCTTGATCAGCACACGTGCGAGGTCCGCATCGTTTCTGTAGCCTACAAGAGATTCGACAAGGCTCGAAAAATCATCGGATTCTACGTATCGCTCCTTGATGGTTTCCTCCATTGCGGAGCGCATAAGCATAGCGTCCTCGTGCTCGTCGATAAGGCGCACGGTGCGGGAGATTCCGAGTGCGGCACCCTCTTCGCGTATGAGATCGTAGCAAAAGCTGTGTATAGTGGAGATTCTTGCGCCGGATACCGCAAGCACCTCGCGTGCGAGATGCTCTGTCGGCTCGGTTGCCAATGCCTCCTCAAGCGCCTCGCGTATACGGCTCCTGAGCTCTGCAGCGGCAGCGCGGGTGAAGGTAACGATAAGCAGGCGGGAAATACTGCCGGGATTGCTTTTATCTGTGACGTATTTTATTATACGCTCCGTAAGCACTGCGGTTTTGCCGGAGCCTGCGGCGGCGCAAACAAGCAGACGGCGGGATTTGCTTTCAATAGCCTTCTTTTGATCTGTTGTCCAGCTTCTTGGCATTAGTGCCGTCCTCCTTTTTTTGCTTTTCCGCATACATTAATAAACTGGCAGTAATGGCACGCGGTGCTCTCGCCAAGCTCGGCCTCGGGTGCAATTTCACCCCTTGCGAGAGAGCTTGCCATAGCTATCAGCTTGTTTTCGGTCTTTTTGCCGAGCTTTTCAAAATCCTCAGCGCTGAACAGCATTCTTTCGCTGTCCTTTTCGCCATCAATGGGCTTAAAGCCCTCCACCTGGCTTTTGGCGTGAGCGGCAACTATCGCCTCGTCATCTATAATGATGCCTCTCGGTGCTGCGGCACCGTTTACCATATTGCCGTATTCTTCGGTGCTCGGAGGAGTGTTTACCTGTGTTTCGGGTGGCTTCGTTACGCAGTAAAGCATACCCGCGGGGATAAGGGCATCTCCCTTACAGCCCATGCTGTCAAGGAATTCTCTGCGCTTATCTCTGCAAAGCGTGAGCAGGTAAATGAGAAGCTGAAGATTTACGCCCTCGTCCACGTTTTTTAGGCGGAAGGCCTTGTCGTTTGTTTTGTAGTCTATAACGCGCAAAAACGTGCCGCTTTCGTTTGTAAAGCTGTCTGCGCGGTCAACGGTGCCGAAGAGACGAAGGGTCTTGCCGTCCTCAAGCGGCAGCTCTATCGGGCGAGGCAGATCGTCACCGGTGGTTGAGATTTCAATCTCGGCACCGATGGGCTTGAAGGCGGAATCCTTAAGCTCGCCGTCAAGCGATGCGGCAATGGGTCTTACCGCATTTTTCATTCTGTCAAATTGTGCGTTAAGGCGCGGATCTGTTCTGTTTCTTTCGGGTATAAGAGCATTGTAGTATTCCTCGGAATACTTGTCGATCGTTTCATTAAGCTCGTTTGCCGTAAGGGTGCTTTTGCTCATCAAGGGGACAAGCCTTTCGAGCATTGCGTGAATGTACGTGCCGTTTGAGGAGTAGTCGAATTCCGCAACGACATCCGGATTGAGCCCCAGCATATAACGGCAGAAATACATAAAGCGGCATTTTGCATACGTTTCAAGGCGCGATTGCGTAAGGTCTACGTTATCCCCAAAAAGCAAATCGCGGGATTCCTTATCAAGGGTAAAGCACGGCTCGTGCGGCGTGTAGGGATTTTCGGACAGCACCGTGCGTACAGCATTTGCAAGCTCGGTATCCTTTGTGTGATTAAGGACTGTCTTTGCACTGCTTTTGCTCCATACAGAGGAGAGGGAATTGAGCATATCCGTGCCGTCGGCAATATTATCCTTGAATGCGGGGAACAGCAAAACGGTGTTCTTGACGGCAGAGCTTTCGGTACGCGACTCACCGTTAAGATTGCGTGTGTGGTACGTTATCGTTATGCTTTCGCGCGCATAGCTGACTATGCGGCGGAATATATACAGCTCGCGGCTTGCAAGAGTGTTTTCGTCCTTTGAAAGGCGAATGCCCTCGTTTTCAAGCAGTGCCTTCTCTCGTCCCGAAAGGAAGCTTTTGCTCGCAACAGGGGCGGGGAACTCGCCCTCGCAAGCACCCAGCACGTAAACGTGCTTACAGCCTGCGGAGCGCAGTGTATCCGCCGCACCTACGGTAACCGCATCGGCACTTGTGGGAATAACGGAAAGCGTAACGTCGGAAAACGCGAGACGTATTGCAACGGGCAGCTCATCTGCCGTTACGGCTTCGTCTCCCGCGGCAGCAACAACGGTATCGAGTGCTGTAAGTATGGCATTCCAGGCGCGGGCGGTCTTGTCTGCCTCCTCTTCGTTTCCGCTTGCGTGTGCCGCCTTGCTTTGCTTTTTCAGCATATCGCAAAGACCCGCACGCTCGCAAAGACAGAAAATTTCAGCACATGCGTCCTTCAGCGTGCATTCGGCGTCAAGCATTTCGGCAAGAGGGTAGAGCAGCTCTCTTATCCTTCTGCGCACTCTGTTAACTACCTCAAGCGTACGCGCGGAGCGGCGCTTTCCTCCGCTGGAGCCGTGCATAACAAATCCGTCCGGCTCCATATCCCAATCGGTATCGCTTGCGTAGTCCTTTTTCGTTATCTTCCAGGTTTTTGCGTATTTTATGTAAATATCGCAATCGTCTGCGGAAAGTGAGGTGCATCCGGTTTTAAGCATTGCGGCAATACTGTCCCTATCAAAGCTTATTGCGGATACGGCACGCAGGATGAAGCAGACGGCATAGTGCTCTTCAAGCTTTTCGGGGGTAGAGAAGAATGAAGGAATGCCGTGCTCCTCAAGAACGGTATCAAGCACGCCTCGCCATTTGTCCGCGCTTCGTACTGCTACGGTGATGTCGGAATAGCGCGCACCACCTTGTACCTGCCTTGCAATATCGCAGGCAACAAGCTCCGCCTCGTCTATCGGAGTACGGCATTTGATGAGGCGAATGCTCTCGGGCATCTCCGCCTGTGCCGTTGCTCCGTGTGCCCAAAGGTCGGTTGAGAGCTTCAAAAGCTCGGGACGGTCGGTACGCATTGAGGTGCCGAGCTTTGTCACGATAGGCTTTCTGCCGCAGCTCTCCTCGGCAAGGGTAAGCTGTGCGGCGCATTCGCGTATCTCCGCAAGCCAAATTGCGTTGGAATCGGGGTCACCTCCGACGGTAACGGTAACGCTTTTTGCCATATCCGAAAGGTGGGAGATTATTTCGTATTCAATTCCCGTGAAGCTGGTGAAGCCGTCTATGTAAATATCTGTGTCGGCAAAAAGGGAGGGGTGCTTAACCAGCGCCTCACAAAGCATCTCGCCGTCTCTGTGTGCATCGTAGCCGATCTCACCGATATACGCATTGTATACGGAGCTGATAAGGGAATACTCCTTCAGCTTTTCGGAAAGGCGAGCCTCGCCCGAAAGGTTTTCAGCGGCGGCCGCAAGCTTTTCGGGGGTAGCGCCGCCCGTTGTCAGCTCGTTTATAAGCCCGAGTGCGGAGTTAACACCCTCAAAGGAATTACCCTGCTTCGGGAACAGCTTAAGCGTGCGCCACATACAAAGCTTTTTTGCGTTTCTGCCGACGTGCTCGCGTGCAACACCTCCAACCCTGCGGAATACGGAATCCGCAAGGCGCGAAAAGTTGTCTACCTCTACGGTAAGCGGTGCGTGTGGGGGCAGGGCAGTAAATATTCTGTTTTCCGCAGATACAGTTTCCTGCTCCGGTACTATAAACAGTATTTTTGCGTTAGGATTGCCTGCAAGCGCGGTCCTTGCGCGCTCAATAAGCACTTCTGTTTTTCCGCTTCCGGGTGCGCCGCATAACAGCTCAAGCATAATTAGTCCTCTTCCAATATCTTTAGATTACGTAAAACGGTCTGCTTACCGCGCCACGAGTATGCGCGGCTCTTGAATTCCTCGTCACTCATATTTTCGATAAGCGCGCTTGTAAGATGCTCGGTTCTGTCGATCTTGAAAAATTCTATAGGGGTATAAATGCTTCCGCATTTTATCGCCTTTTCGGTAACGGGGCATACCTGCTGGCATATGTCACAGCCCCACGCGCTTTTATACTTGCGGATGATATTCTTCTCATCTTCCGTAAGCTCGCCCTTTTTCTGCGTAAGGGCGGAAAGGCAGAAAAACTCGTCGGCGGCATATCCGGGGCAGGCTTTTTGGCATTTTCCGCAATGCAGACACGGGTCGGATGCGCTTCTTGCCTCGCATTCCCATTCCTCGCACGGCATATCGGAAACGATCTCACCGAGAAAGACGAAGGAGGAGTATTTTTCCGTTAAAAACAGCATATTGTCACCGCGCTTGCCAAGCCCCGCAAGGGACGCGGCGTACACCTCGTCATAGGGGGATTTATCCGCAAAGCCGCAAAAGGTATATTGCGGATAAATGCGTGAGAGCAGCTCAGTAAAACGAGCAAAAAAGTCCGCGCAGAATACGTGGTAATCACGCGATGCGGCATAGGCGGAAAAGTTTTTCGGATATCCGCAAAAGTACGGAAAGCACAGGCATAGCATGGAGCGCGGTGTTTTGCCATCGTCTCCCTCGTCGACAGCGAAGCCGGCACGCTTCAGCACGTGCCCAAGCTTTATATTACACCTTGATGTGTCCGTTATTCCGTACATATCAATATTTTCTTTTTGTAAAAAGTCAAGTATCTCTTTTTTCATATTTACATTGTAGCAAATCATCAATAAAAATACAAGTGAAAGAGCGATAAAGCGGGAAATGATTTTGCTTTTCGTGTTGCTTTTTTGCGTTTTGTTTGTTAAAATATTCTCTGTAAAATTTTGGAGGAAAATATGAAAAAGGTTTTATTTTTATTTCTTTTTGCGCTCTTGCTTTCCTTCACCTCCTGCGCCGACAACAGTACCGAGGTTACAGATGGCTGTGCGCATGCTTTTGATTTTGAAAATTGTGTTGACGAGGCCCTTAAAGCCCCTGCCGATTGTGATTCTGCCGCGGAGTATTACAGAAGCTGTTCTTTGTGCGGTGAAATAAGCAAAAACGCATCCGACGTCTTTACTTTCGGTGAGGCGCTCGGACATGCGTTTGATGAAGAGGCATATAAGGATGAAGCGAAGAAGAGCGATGCCACCTGCACGGATTATGCTTGGTATTTCAGAAGCTGCTCGCGGTGCGGGGTTATCGATACTGATGAGAACAACGTGTTTATGGGAAATGAGCTTGCGTCCCATTCCTACGCCGAGACCGTAAAGGATGAGGCAAAAAAGCAGGATGCAACCAAAGCATCCCCCGCAGAGTATTATAAGAGCTGCGCGCATTGCGGTGAGGTGGATTACAGCGGAGAGACTTTCTTTTACGGTGATATAGACCTCGTTGCACTCTTTAAGGAATATATGTTCCTTTGCAGAGATCTTGGCACCTTTACCGACGTATCGCAGATCAACGGTGATGATTTCTACCGCGCACGAGCAAGCAGCTATACCGTCTTCCGCGAAAGCTCTGACGTTACGCTTGAAAACGGCGAGCAAAGAATGAGATGGGCATATAAGTATGACGTTAACGCAATGAATGCGTATACTATGGCTGTTCTCGGTATTACCTTCGATTATTCGGGCGTATCCAAGTTTTCCTATTCCAATTCCGATGCAACGGTAACTGTAAGCTACGATGCCGCTACACAGCTCATTTCGTATGAGTACGTCGGCTTTGGCGGTATGGGCGGCGGTGCCGGTACCTATGAGCAGTATACGTATAACGGTCACACCGTATCCGACGGCAAGTACGTTATCAGCTACAGGGTAGACCTTCTTGACAACTGGACGGACGCGTTCGTTGCCGAAAAGGGAACGGGAGAGATAGTCGTCAACAAGACCGATAGCGGCTACGTTATCGTTTCCAACGCTTTTACCGCAAAATAAATCAAAAAAACTCCCTTTGTGGCCACTGCTATATAGCAGTGGCCACAAAGGGAGTTTTTTTGATTTATTTTGCGGTAAAAGCGTTGGAAACGATAACGTAGCC